>NZ_CAKMAB010000039.1:0-57165 GCF_924513355.1 Paenibacillus pseudetheri | reverse complement strand
TCTGTTGTAAAATGATTCATAGGGAAGACCTCTCTTTGAATTGTTGTGTGGTAACTCAATTCTACAAGAAAAGGGCTTCCTTTTTCTATTTATCTATTTACACAAAATATTTTACGCTCTCTTCATAAAGGGTTATTTTTATTATTACGGGCTATATATCAAACTTCTCATAAGCCTGAGTATTTGTATTGGCTTACATTTTATAATGTATCGTTACGCAATACCTTTTTAAAAAATATATAGCGCAACATTTTTTTTAATTTCGCGTTATAAACATTGTGAAAATAATTGGAAGGGAATGAATTAATTGTATATGTCTATCATTAAAAAGTTGTTTCCTATCTGTTTAATAATTTTATTGATGCTTCCGAGCGTTAGTTCGGCTGCTTCTACAACTACCAACTCAACAACAAGATCTATAAACGTCAACATTAACGGATCTTTTATTTCTACCGATACTAATCCTTTTATACAGGCGGGTAGAATTATGGTTCCAATTAGAACGCTTGCTTCCCTCGGACTCAATTATTCGTGGGACGCTAAAAGCCACACTGCAACAATTACTAATTCTTCTAATGAAATATTTCAAATGGTTCAGGGTGAGAGTATTGCTTATAAAAATGGGGAACCTGTACAAATGGATAGTGAAGCAAATAATTATAATGGTCGCATGATGGTCCCCGCAAAGTTTGTTAGTGAGGCTTTTGGATATAGCTTATACTATGAAAAGACACGAGGGATTTTATTCATTCAATCCAAAAACTTTATTCCTGATCTCAGCGCAATAAATTCATCAGACTTAAAGCAGGCGCGCCTGGCATCCATTTCCTTACCAATTAATTACTCATTTAAACCTGATGTAAGTGCAGAGAGTGATAATTCTCAATACTACACGTATACATTTGCCTCCAAAGAGACTACTCGCTATACCTATAGTAATGGGACAGTAACAACAGTGGTTGAGATTAAAGATGGAACCGCAAAGGCCATATGGCAATTTTCTGATGTAAATATACCTGGTTAGGATACCACTACGTTGGGCGGCAGTAGACCTGAGTATATTTCCAATATTTACAATGATTCTTATAATTATAATAATGGTACCTATATTGGTTATTACAGGCTTAGTGATGGAACTGGTAAAAACATTTAAATACACAGGCCTTAATTACGGTGATATTATTCAAAGCATTCCACAGTAAACAAATCAAAAAATAAGACGCTCCCCCTATCTGTTTAGTAGTGATTGAAACGGATGAATAACAACCTTAACGGTAATAAGGAAGACCATATGTATTGAAGGATACTTTAATGGAATAAAAACAATGTAGGTAACTTTGTGTCATTTATGTAGGCAACTTTATGTCAACGGACAGACAACGGCTACAGAGTAAAGAGCGAGAAAACTTTTAGGAGTGAACAAATATGCGGATGTATTCTAAAAGTATTAGAATATTGATTGGTATGGTTTTTATCGTTTGTGTAGTAGGAAGTGTAATGAGATTCCAAAGCACGTATGCTAAAAGTACGACTAATCAAAGCCACACTAATTCTACTAGCTATCCTGAAAATGAACATGGACAGACATACGGTTCTGCTGAAGAAGCCAGCTCCATTGAAATGCTACCTGATTTAATCCATGCAGGAATTATGAATGGCATTAAAGGCTATCTGCTGAAAAAAGATTATCTCGGTGGACCTGGCGATATCCCAGTGTATGATGTTTATGGGAAAACCATAATTGGTTCTTTTCATATTGGCGCTAAGAATATGAACTATCCTAAAAATAAAAACGGAAAGACATATGGTTCTAGCGCAGATGCTACTTCTCCAGAAACGGAACCTGAATTAATCAGTGCTATAGGTGTGGATGGCACTGAAGGATATGTGGCTGAAAAGAGACTTAGACGTTGAGCTACCAAAATCACCCGAGGAAGCCATTGCGATACAGAACAGTAGATCACCAGGTGGTCGTGATATTTCGCTGTATGAAGTTGATGGTGAAACTTTAATTGGTGTGTTTCATCTTGGAGGAAAGTAATAAAAAAGTATATTAAGCGTTCCGCTAACGAGGAACGATAGTTTAATAAGAGAGAAGTTTCATTACTAAGCATCAACATCTGTTCCTCTCCACAAAATGATTATTTAGGGTGGTCTATTGCATATCTACGAGTCACATTGATTATTTCTGTAGCACTATTGGGGCATGGTAGAGGGAGCGTGATGTAGTGGAAAAGATAGCTGGAATTATTGTAATTTTTATTGTTGTTATGATTCCTATGTATGGAGTATTAATATGGACTTATTTTTGTCCTGAGGATAGTTTATTATGGGGGAAACGATGGCTGTATAAAGAAGAGCCTGAAATATCTAATGCGGCAATTCGCTTTGCTAAAGTATCCTCATTGACAGCTATTGTGGTGCTGACTATTTTATTTGGAGTCCTAATATTTAGTTAGCATCAACATCCGTTTGTACTTTTTTGATTCTCGTGATACCTCAATCTTGTTCAAATAAAATCGAGGGTTGTTCCCTATAGTATGCAAAAAGCGGTTAAGCTAACGGGACACGTTTGTTCAATTAACAATAGTGGGAAACTGCCGGCACAATCGGTAGCCTTTCGTTCACCTAACCGGCAGGTTAATTCCAATATATGGAACTATTTTATGGAGGTGTATTTATGCAGGAACTGGATCATGGTCAGATTGACAGCTTATTAATTGGTACTGGCTTGGCTTGTGAAGTTCATGCCTCATCAGTCGAATGATCCGGAAGAATATTAGCGGGCATACTTTGTGGGGAAGTCGCTAAATCCGAGTTGTCTGTGAGGTTAGGAAATTATATAACCCGTACGTTTGAAAAATAGTGAAGCACTTTTCTTTTTTTAAGGCAATAGAAATGGCTCGGTGAGCTGCTATGAGTTCATGATCCGTTAAGTTTTTAATGCTTGAGAGTGATTTATAAGTCTTAGGAGGAATAAATTGAGCTGTTCATCCTTCGTGAAAACAGGGACAGCCTCTAAGAAAGCGGGAAGAGTCCTAAACCATAGACCAGATTTTTGATTAAATAGAGATCGTTGAAGAGGGATGTATATTATGCGAAAATCATGAATACTACGAAAATGCCCTTTTTCTCAAGTTAAGTGAAAAATATGATGCTCTAAATTAATCTTCTGAAATTTTTCTCACACTAAATGAAAAATCTTTGTTGATTATACAGGACTTTTTGATGTTTTTTTCTCATTTAAAATGAAAAATCACAAATGTGACTATGCACAGCTACTAAAAGCAAGCGATCATGTAATCCTTCAAAAGGTTTGGAAAAACGTGATTAAAGGTTGGAGTTTTTTGTCGCGCTAACCCGCATCACTACTGGGCTGGATTCAAAAAGATTGAACAAATGATTGCGACGGAATAGGCGTTCGTACTTTTGTGAAGAAATCAAAAATCAGAAAGTATCTCCCGGATAGATTTCTCCGCAGGGAATATCATGTTGTTCATCATAGAAATCATGTTGAGTAGCCTGTGTTTCTTAAGCTGTTTGTGCTCCTCTTCCATTATGAAAGATAGAAAGAATACAGGTGTAGACGTCTAATATAACATTGCATACCATTAATCTAATTGGCGGTCGACTTGAAATGATAACATGACATGAATGGAAAGCTCGTAAATTTACGAGCCTTTTTATGTTTGCTTGGTACTCCCATGATTTTGACAGATTGATGAACAGACTTAGGTAACACTAAGGTGCGAGAACATGATAGCATCGGTGACAAGTGATCACTTGGATTATTCATCATGATGAAGGAGATAGACTAAATGATCCAAATATGAAAGATAGCACTGAGGTAAACGTCATCACATAATAGGATATGCAAATAAGTAGACCTTTTTGAAAGGTCTGCTTATTTGCATATAACGATTTTTAAGGAGCGTGTTAAGGAACTATAAGTGTAGCATGAAGAGTCGTTGTAAACATATTCTAGCTTTAAGGCTGTTTCTTATTCAAATGAGAAGAAACTATACTATAATGTAGAATGGTGTTAAAATTTGGATGTGACTTCTACATATATATTTTTAGTTTTTTGATTCTTAGGTACATATAAAAATTTTTAGATACGATATTAATCAGGAGGTACTAATTTGAGCGCAATAACCCCTAAATATTTTACATTGGTGGATTTACTTGTGGGAAAGCTCTTCAGAATCCCCAATTATCAGCGAGCATACAGTTGGGAAAATAGACAAAGGCAAGATCTTTTTCAAGATATCGTTAAATCTTGCAATACAGGAAAACATCATTTTATGGCAACTGTGGTTTGCTTAATGAGGAAAGATGAAGTTAAGACATTAGGCTCACAAGAGTTGAAAATATATGACATTGTAGATGGACAGCAACGTTTAACTACACTAATTGCCCTTATTAAAGCAATAGTATTGAACTTGCATCAGGGAATGAGCTAGATAAAAGTGAAGGTATCGAATTAGAGAAAATACTCGTTAAAGGGGCTACGAAGGATTTAATTTTATTGCAGACAAATCATAATGAAGCAGAGATTTTTAGCGATTATCTTGTATCGGGAAAGATCCCAGTGAAAACTGAATTAAAAACTCAATCCGAAAAAAAATTTTGTGATTTATTCCATTCTTGTAAGAAGTTCATTAATGAAAGGAAGATAGAATCTAAGAATAACGATAAATGGTTAATTGAATTGTTGTTAGTGATTAAAAATAGATTGGGTTTTATTTTTTATGAATTGGAAGACGAAGCAATTGTATACACTGTGTTTGAAGTTTTAAATAGTAGGGGACTCGAGGTAAACTGGCTAGACAAAACGAAAAGTGTACTTATGGGCATAGTTTATGAAAAATCGGTCAGCAATTTGAGCCTGAAGGAAACTATAAGTTCATTACAAAATTATTGGGGTAAAATTTATCATGTATTGGGATTGAAGGAACTAAATGGTGATGAAATTTTAACATATGCTTCAACGCTTATGTCTCCAGAAGATAGCATTAAAGCTAAGCTTGTTAATTTACAAGATTCCTTAGATCTATTTAAGTCATTATCAAATAGCGATGTAGGAAACGCACTGAAAATTGCAAGAATGATACTTAGAGTCGCTAATAATTACAAAAAATTGTCTAGTATATCTGAGTACCAATTTTTTTATTCGATTTCTCAATGCAGGTTTTTGTATATTTCGTTAATGTTAAATGATATTTTACAAGATGAAGATAAACAAGAAATCCTAATTCATTGGGAAAAAGTGTCTTTTAGAATTTACGGATTAATGGGTAACGATTCAAAGAAAAAGCTTGGTGACTATATCAAACTTGGAAGAGAAATATACTATAACAATATAAAGAACCCATTTAATCAAAAGGTCAAAATAGATGACTATAACAAATTTAATGGGTTAAGTTTAAAAGACAAGATAATTCATAGGATTCAAGAAATTGGTAAGGAATCAGCGATTGAAATAGCGATTGATCGACTAAAAGAAAAGAATTGTTATATGAATTGGGATATGGAATTGAAGTATTTCTTTTATAAATACGAGCAATATATTTCCGACAAAAAGAATGCAAGTTATAATGACAACATCTGGACAAGTATATTTAATTCTCCTTCGACCAAATCTATTGAGCATATTGTTCCACAAAATGATCCGCGTAATCTCTGGGCAGATGTTATTGATAGAAGTCAAGATAATTATGAGCTGCAAATAAACCGAATTGGTAATCTGCTAATTCTTCCTCCTAATTTAAATAGTAGGTGTAGCACAAAGGATTTTAGTGGGAAGAAAGTGATTTATAAGGAAGCATTATCACATGTTGTGAACGATGTTATCTATGATAGTTATATTCCGAATGGAGATGCAGTTGAAAAAACTGATTGGTCTATGACTCAAATTGAGCACCGGGAAAATAAGCTTATTAATGCTGCTCTTGAAATATGGTCGTAATTTAATTTGAAGTCATAAAGCGCCTGCAGAGGTTCAATTTCCTGCGGGCTTTTTAATTTCTATAAGGCACGGTGTAGCTTTATTGAGCCTAATTTATCATAATTATTTATAAAGGGTAGAAAAGGTATTATGCCCTTTGTTGTCGAATGATGGATTTAAATAGCAATTATTTCATATAAATTGTTAAAGGGGTTTTAGTATGTACTTATCAGAACTTAGTATATGGAATTTCAGAAAATATGGAACTGATAAAACTGATGTACAAACAGGAAGAGCTAAGCCTGGGTTATTTCTTAAGTTTAATTCAGGGTTAAACTTAGTATTGGGTGAAAACGATTCAGGAAAAACGGCTATTATTGATGCAATCAAGTTACTTCTAGGTACACAAAGCAATGATTTTATAAAAATAGAGTACGATGATTTTCATTTGGCTTCGGGAAAGACAGAAGAAGAACGCACGGATACTTTGGAGATTCATTGCATTTTTAGGGATTTAAAACCGATTGAAGCAAAAAACTTTATAGAATGGCTAAGTATTGAAACAGTTGGTAAGGAGAATGAATATTACTTGAAGGTTTTTTTGAAAGGAACGCGAAAAGGGAGACGCGTTTTTTTTGATGTGAAAGCCGGGACTGACGAACAAGGCAATCAAATGAATAGTGAAGCTAGAGCACTACTTAAATCAACTTATCTTAAGCCATTAAGAGATGCTGAAAATGAAATGACGCCACGTAAAAACTCTCGTTTATCTCAAATATTAGATAATCATGATGCATTCGAAGATAAAGAAAATCATCATTTAAAACGAGCTATGGAGCAAGCAAATAAATTTATTCTCCATTATTTTCAGGGTCATGATGATGAGATAGGATTGGAAGATCAAAATGGAAAGTTGCTACTTGAAGCCATAAATACATATTTAAAAGAATTTTCACCTATTACATCACCCCTTAATTCGGTATTTTCCGTATCAGACATGAGGTTGAAATCGATATTGGAAAAGTTGAGCTTAAGTCTCTCAGATAATAAATATGGACTTGGTTCACATAATCTCTTATTTATAGCGGTTGAGCTTTTGTTATTGAATCGAAAAGAATATACGGGATTAAAAATCGCGCTTGTCGAAGAAATTGAAGCCCATATTCATCCACAGGCACAGCTACGTCTAATTGAATTTCTTCAACGGGAAGCTACCGATCGGGGCATACAATTAATTTTAACGACCCACAGCACAATCCTGGCATCAAAGGTTTCTTTAGATAATTTAATTTTGTGTAATAATGGACATTGTTTCCCAATGGATCCTAGCAGCACGAAATTGGAAAAGGGTGACTATTCATTTTTGGAACGATTCTTGGATTCAACTAAGGCAAATTTATTTTTTGCAAAAGGTGTCATTTTGGTGGAGGGTGATGCTGAGAATCTTCTTATTCCGACAATTGCTGAGTTAATAGGAAGACCATTATCCAAATATGGGACAACAATTGTTAACGTTGGAAGTACAGCATTTCTTAGATATAGTAAGATTTTTCAGCGTGAGAATGAAACATTAGGGAAAATGAATATTCCAGTATCTGTAATTACAGATAATGATGTCAAACCGGACATTTATAAAACTATCAATGCAGATGCGAAAACACATAGTAATTATATTGACGAGGATCCGAGGCAAAGTAAAATTGAACTTTTTTCAGGTCAAACGGTAAGAACGTTTGTATCGCCATATTGGACGTTAGAGTATGATCTGGCGTTAGGGGGATTTACGAGGGAATTGTATCAAGCGATTTTATATGCTAAAAAAATACAGGGCAGCGATAAATACGGGTTAACGGACAAAAAACGGGAAGAATGCGATGAAGAATTAAATGAAAGATTAACTGACTGGAAAGATAGAAAACTTTCTAAGGAACAAATTGCTTTCAATATTTATCAAGGTATCATGCAAAAGTCGACAGATAAGGTATCGAAGGCAATAGTTGCACAATGTCTGGCTGAGATTCTACAATCATTGCTAGAAAAAGAAAAAGAAAAAGAAGAAGAAAAAGAAGAAGAAAAAATAAAGGATCGTATTTTAGGGGACGTAAATTTAAAGTATATTGTTGATGCAATACTCTACGCAACTGATGGAACTGAGGGAGAATAGTAATGTTTACAATAAATGATGATGATATTGAACTGTCAGAACGTTTGTTGTTACCTGATGGACAGACCTTTGATGAGGAAAGACGTAATGTCATTCGGTGTATGGACGCCGTTGACATACAGGCGTGTCCAGGGAGTGGGAAAACCACAACGTTGTTGGCTAAGCTTTCAATTCTGGCGCGGCAGCTTCCATTAAAAACAAATCAGGGTATATGTGTGTTGACCCATACTAATGTAGCAGTTGATGAGATAAGTAAAAGATTAGATGGGAAAGCAGACGTCCTATTGAGGTATCCCAATCATTTTGGTACAATTCAATCTTTTGTTAATAAATTTTTGGCAATACCTGCTTACATTGATATATTCGGGAAAAGACCAGCGCGCATTGATGACGAGATATTTCACGAATATATAAATAGACGAATGCGAAGTTTGGACAGGGGAACACAAACCTGGCTGAGCAGTAATGGAATTAATCTAGCTGACCTGAGATTTAACTTACAGCGACTTGAAATCTCTAAAAAAATAGACGGTCCAATCATAATGCGCCCTGAAACTAAGACCTATCCAAAGTTGAAGGATTTCAAAGTAGGAATTATGAGAGAAGGCATGTTGTGTTATGATGATGCCTACTCTCTGGCTTATTGGTATGTACGACAATATCCAGGAATAAAAGAAGTATTTTCAGAACGGTTTTCATATGTCTTTATTGATGAAATGCAAGATACGGATGCAAAGCAAAAGGGTATCTTGGATCAAGTTTTTGATCCTAGCAAAGTGGTTGTGCAAAAAATCGGAGATAGTAATCAAGCGATCTATGACTCGGCTTGGCAAGTAGCTACTGAAAGTCTAAATATTTCAGGTAGTATGCGTTTTTCTAATGTAATTGCTAATACAGTGAAAAATATATGTTTGAATCCACAAGTTCTTAAAGGGAACCCTAGTGTACCGGATATTTCCCCTAAAATCATTGTTTTTGATGACGAGTCAATCTCTAAGGTAATACCTAAATTCGGTGAACTAATATTTGATAATAATTTGCATATGCTTAATCGAAAAGTCTATAAAGCAATTGGAAAGGTAGGTCGACCGAATGTAAAACGCACTCTGCCAGCATATTTTGAGCCGTATGGAAAAATAGATAATCATAAAAATCAAGATTTCGAGAGTCTAAGTGGTTATGTAAGAATGGCGTCTGGAAATCAAAATGGTGATTCTGTTGCATCGCTACGCCTTTATGTTATTAGATCAATATTGAAGTCTCTACGCCTGTTAGGTGTAAGAAGATCCAACCAGGTAGCTTATACCGAAACGACATTTATGGAATATCTCAAGAATGAGCAAAAGAATTTTTCTGAGGAATTTAATCTCAAATTAACAGAGTGGTGTTTTCAATTATATGGAGGCGAGGACATTACGGATGAATTAAAACAATTCATCCGCAATAACCTATGTGCTTTTTTTGCGGTAACGGTAAACGCTGAGTTAGAATCTTTTTTGGACGATATAGCTGATACTGAGTCAAGGGTAGAAAACCAGAAAGCTAATATTTATATACATGAACGAGGAACTAATAAAGTCGCAATTGATATTGCAACCGTTCATAGTGTAAAAGGAGAAACGCATACTGCAACCTTATTTTTAGAAACCTATTACCGAATGTTCGATGTTGAATCGATTATTGAATATATGAAAGGAAACCATAAGCCTCCTAAAAATATCACTACCGAAGATAGCTTGAATGTAGCGTACGTTGGTATGACCCGGGCTACACATATGCTATGTGTAGCTGCTCATAAGGATGGATGTAATAAACATCTAGATAAGCTCGCCGAAGCCGGTTGGGAGATTCACAATATTTACTGAATTTACATCTAAAAAAAACGATTCGAGCAGCACGATTTCACTGAAGCCTTCTCTAGATACGGGCACGTAAACAAAGGTCTAACAGTGAATCCTTTTATCATTGATGATTTTTCCCTCATGGATCACAGCGCATAAAATCAAAGCCGGCATCGATTAATAGATGCCGGCTTTGATTTATTAAAACAATGTGTAGTGCTTAATGTATAAGGTGCGTTTGATAGTAGATAAGAGTCTGCAACCTTTTTGATGAAAAAATAGGGGTGACGAAAACCGGTAACGATGACCATGCTTTTAGGAACACACGAAATTTTTAGCAGGCTTTATGCACAGATACAAGGTTGTTCAATTTCAGAGGACAATAGTCCATGGAATTTCAACCTTTTGTATAAAAGCTATTAAATTTATCTGAAATGAACCCTTGATTTTACTGGATTATTTCGTGTGATTTGTTCAAACTTTAAGAAGAATAACAGATCATCGAGAGGAAGTGTTAACCTTTTATCTCAATGGATCGCTTGTTTTTTTTATTTATTGATGATGTTATAAGAAACAAAAGAAAAAAGAATCAAAAATTATAGATAATCATTGAGAGGTTTTAACTATATGAGTTTGATAATTAGTGTAATTCAAAAGGGAAGTATAATTGTAGATACTAATTTTTTGGAGGAGCAGGTACCCGCACCACATAATAATTTGTTTGGTTTCGAATCATGCAGAAAAACTCTCTGGGGAAATGATTTAATTAGTGAACTCGGATGTGAGTTAATATATTCTTTAAAGAATACGAATATTTTTGCATTTGATGAAGGAATAGAAAAACTGGAAAGTGAATTCCTTATTTTGCTTGATAATTTAGATGCTATAGAACTACATACAGACTATGATAAAGAATTTATTGAATTTAGTGTAAGAAATGCTTTGGAAATGATAAAGGTAGTACTTAAAGAAAAAGATAAGGTCGGAATTGCGATTTGGTAAGTCACAACGTATTTACGTGGTGTGTCTGGTCTGTGAACTCTGTGTTCTGACTAAGCTTTTTAACACAAAAACACGCGTACTTGTCTAACACAGGTACGCGTGTTTTTGATATTCCACTATGGTAGGTATTATTTTTACATATCTAAATTTTTGAATGCGTAAGGCAATAAATCCCTTAAACTCAGCTCTAAGATTTCTTTTTTCTCATTGGTTAAATAGACAGGCATGTCGGGCAAACAGAATTCCGATAATACTTGTCTGCAGATACTGCATGGCGGCAGAAAATCCATTGTGTCACCTGCTACAGCTATAGCCTGAAAATCACCTTTAGTATAGCCCTTTGTAATAGCTGTGAAGATTGCTGTTCTCTCTGCGCAGTTAGTAGCACCAAAAGATACATTTTCTACATTTACTCCATTAATAACATTTCCATCTTTAAGTAATAAGGCTGCTCCAACTGGAAATTTAGAATAAGGGGCATAAGCAGCTTTCTTTGTGTTACGTGCGCTTTCCATTAATTCTTCTTTATTCATAATACTCACCCTTTTTAAATAAGAATGAACCTTTCGGTTCCCTTATCGCCAACTTTAAGGTAGGCAGGACTTCTAATATTATAATCAGACCAAATGGTTGTCAACATTAAAATCTAGAAGTTCCGCCTCCATGATGTACTACTACGATAAGTACCAATAGGGAATCATAGCTTTAAGATATAACTAGATATAGTAAATATAAGTTATACATATTAAGCCTGCCATGGTAGCCTTAACTTAAAAGAGACGTGTAGAGGAGTTTTTTATTTTGGGAGCGGCAGAGAGTACATTTAAACAAAAAATATTGAGCAAGAAACCTGGTATTTTAACATATGGAATGACACCACCGAAGGCAAGCCATTCACCAGAAAAGATATCAGAAATTGCACAGAAACAGGTTGAAAGACTTAAAAACGTTGATTTAGATGCTTTAATTCTTTACGACGTCCAGGAGGAAGCAGAGAGAGTTGATCATGAAAGACCTTACCCATATTTACCAACGATTGATCCGGCTGTCTATGGTGATAAATATCTAAGACAAGTGGAGGTCCCGAAAATAATTTATCGGTGCGTTGGTAATGATACAAGAGATTCGTTCGCGGATTGGATTAAGACTGACGAAAGTGAAGACAGATTTTCCGTGTATGTGGGCGCTTCATCAAGTAAACAAGAGGTGAAATTGAATTTACCAGATGCTTATAAGCTAAGCAAACAGTTAAATAGTAATTTAACTTTTGGAGGAGTTGTCATTCCTGAAAGACATATAAAAAAGAATGATGAGCATATACGGGTTGTCGAAAAGATTAACAATGGATGCAACTTTTTTATCACTCAGGCGACTTATAATGTAGAGGCATCAAAGAATTTATTGTCTGATTTATATTATTACTATACAAATAAGGGTTTTGAAATGGTTCCTATTTTATTTAATCTTGCACCATGTGGCACAGCGAAAACATTACAATTTATGAAATGGTTGGGGATCAGTATCCCGGGATGGTTAGAAAACGAGTTGAAATACTCGAACGACATTTTGGATAAATCCATTCAGCTATCTCAAAAAATATTTGAAGAACTATTTGAATTCGGGCTGGAGAAGGGAATTCCAATTGGATGCAGCATTGAAAGTGTTTCAACAACTAAGTTGGAAATTGAAGCATCCATTCAGCTTGCTAAAGATGTAAAGGCATTTCTAGATAAAAAGCTGTTGAGTCTAGAGAGTAGATGATTTATTGGTTTAAGGAGATTAGAAATATAAAAACTAACTATTCATTAAGCCGGTAATCCTTTCTGTTAAGGGTTACCGGTTTTTTATAAGTTAATAGGGATATGATCATCATCTCAAGAGCTGGTCTAGTGTCTTTCTTGCATATTATTCTAGCTAAATCCTTCATCGAGGATGGTTATGTCATTGGATAATATGGATCTTCGGGCGTTACCGCATGCTGTAGGTGGTGAGAGATTCTGTACAAGTTACTAGATTTCGGCTACGATTCTTATATAACAGATTGACTGAATGGATGGTAGAAATATGTATTGTAAACTGTCAGAAGCATCACCAATCACCATCGGACTGCTAGCTCATGTTGATGCCGGCAAAACCACCTTCGCAGAGCAGCTCCTATACCATGCTTCCGGAATTAAGACTCGGGGGAGAGTCGATCATCAGGATGCCTTTTTGGATAGTCATGAGATGGAGCGGGCACGGGGGATAACGATTTTTGCTGACCAGGCAGTGATGAAATATAACGAACAATCGTATCAGCTCATTGACACACCGGGGCATGTCGATTTTTCAGCTGAGATGGAGCGCGCTTTACAGGTCATGGATTATGCGGTAGTCATCTTAAGTGCTGTGGAGGGCATTGAAGGGCATACCGAGACGGTCTGGCAATTGCTACAGGAATATGGCATACCCACTTTTATATTTATTAACAAAATAGATCGTACCGGTGCTGACGTCCAGCGTGTGCTAAAAGCGTTAAGGCAGCAATTTTCGCCGGATATGTTGTATTTGGCAAAAGGTCTAGATCAGAGCATGCTGCCTGAAGAGGTCATTGCAGCCGTTGCTGAGCGAGATGAAACCTTGATGGAGGCATATCTCGAAGACAACATTTATCCTGGGCAGGTATTGGCTACGCTGAAACAAATGGTTAAAGAACGGGTGGTTTTTCCCGTTATGAGTGGAGCAGCTCTATTGGATCAGGGGATTGCGGAATGGATGCAGACGATGCAACTACTAATGGAATCGACTTACGAAGTAAACGCAGTGTTCGGAGCACGAGTATATAAGGTGCGTCATGAGCTGCAAGGCACGCGACTGACTTTTATGAAGATATTAGCTGGAAAGTTACGGGTACGGGAGGATCTCTGCTATAGCACTTCAGAACATGAGGAGTTAAGCCAGAAAATCACTTCTATTCGTATCTATCATGGGGGGAAATATACTTCATGCGATGAAGCCTCCGCGGGACAGCTTGTTGCCGTTACGGGCCTAACCGATGCAGCCATTGGACTGGGTATAGGTAATCATTCAGATCGAGTAGAATCCCGTCTTGTGTCAGCGTTGAAATCCAAAGTTGTATTCAATTTGGGGATATCATCCAGAGAAGTGCTACGCTACTTCATGATCCTGCAAGCCGAAGACCCTACGCTGCAAGTGACATGGGAGGACAAGCTGGAGGAGATTCATGTTCATGTGATGGGAATGATCCAGCTAGAGGTACTTCAGCAGGTGGTATTAGACCGTTTCCAGCTCAAGGTATCGTTCTCCAAGCCAGAGATATTATACAAAGAGACGATCGCAGAGATTGTGATTGGTTGTGGGCATTTCGAACCTCTTAAGCATTATGCAGAGGTGCATCTCCGGCTTGCGCCTGCGAAACGTGGTGAGGGAATTACATATCGCAGTACATGCCATGTGGAGCAGCTCAGCACAGGGTATCAGCATCTCGTCGGTCAGCATTTACTTGAAAAGGACCATCGTGGAGTTCTTACCGGCTCTCCCGTCACCGATCTGTATATAACGCTTTTAACCGGGGCAGCTCATCAGAAGCACACTCATGGCGGTGATTTTCGGGAGGCGACACTGCGGGCACTGCGGCAGGGATTGGAGCAAGCGAATAAGATTTTACTGGAACCTTATTATCAATTCAAAATCAAAGTCGATGCAGAGCTTATCGGACGCGTAATGTCTGATATACAGCTGGCCCATGGTGAATTTGACCCGCCAGAAATGCTAGGTGAATCGATGTTTATTCAGGGACGTGCGCCTGTCGCGACGTTCATGCATTATACAGTAGAGCTTGCTTCATTCACGAAGGGCAAGGGAGCAATCTCGATGAAGTTAGGCGGTTATCAGCCATGTCATAACCCAGAACAGGTCATCGCAAGGATTGGATACGACCGCAGCGCTGATCCTGAGTACACCTCCAGCTCTATGTTCTGTGCAAAGGGAGCGGGATATAGCGTTCCTTGGGATGAAGCGCCTTCGTATATGCATTTGGAGATTCAGGAATAGGAGTGAGAAAGCAGTCTAGGAATTATCCTTCACCCCAATATTTCTTTGTCCCCATTCAACAACGGATTCAATTAAAGGCACTAATTCTTTTCCAGATGAAGTCAGAGAATACTCAACTCTTGGTGGCACTTCGTTATACTGCTCCCGATGAATGATTCCATATTCTATAAGATCCCTCAGTGAGTTGGTTAAGGTAGTCCCTGTTATTCCATGCAGTCTTCTTTTTAACTCGTTATAGCGTATGTTGTCGTTCTCACTAAGAATGGCTAGGATCGGGAGGTTCCACTTTCCGCTGATTACATGGAATGCGAAGGTTGCAGGACATAATTGATCAAGTCTAAATTCGTATTTCATACATAACTCCTGTCCAATAGTATTATTAAAGATACTTAGTATTAAAAATAAACGTACTTGTTTGAATTTGTATTGGTATTATAATACTCCCATACAAAGAACTTCTACAAGAGGGCACTTTCTTTGATTCTCCAGCGAAAGGTGATTATATATGAATAATTCAAATATGATGTGTGACCTTAAAACCGGTGTCTGTGGGCCAGGGGATGAAGAGCAAATGGAAATGATCGACTTTAATCTACAGTCCCCCAAAATCACACTTTACTATGCAACAGATCCAATCTGTTCCCACTGTTGGGCGCTTGAGCCGGTACTCAACCGTTTTATTCTGCAGTATGGTCAATATTTTAACGTGAAGACGATTATGGGTGGTTTGCTTTCTAGCTGGCATGGTTTTGCAGATGTCTCCAATGGCATTCAGCAGCCTTCAGATGTTGCGGAGCATTGGAGAGAAGTCGGTTTACATTCACGTATGCCTATCGATGGTTCTTTGTGGAAAAACAATCCGATTCTTTCTTCGTACCCGCCATCTAGAGTATACAAGGTTATACAAAATATATATCCGGGTAAAGAAAATGAGTTTTTGCGTCAGGCAAGAGAAGCTGTATTCGCCTTCAATCAGAATATTGGAGAGGAGCAAACATTAGTTGATATAGTCAACAACATTGGGCTAAATGGCGAAAAAATAGTGGCGGATGCTGCTCTTGGATCGGCACAAGATTTGTTAGAGCAAGATTTTGAGTTAGCAGGCAGACTTGGTGTACGTGGATTTCCAACCATTATCATGGTGAATGAAGAAAATAAAGGTGTTAAAATTGTGGGGGCACGATCATTAGAAGCCTATGTCAACGGACTTCAACAAGTTTACAATGGAGATGTAAAAGCTGAAAATGTTCCATCTCTCTCTGAACTTATCAAGGAGGGAAACATTTTGTTCTCCAAGGAAATTGAAGTGTTGTATGATATTGAATCTAGTGATATGGAGTCATTTATAGCCACGGAAATGATAGAGGGGTCATACAGTATTAAGCGTGTTTTAGGTGAATCATACGTTGTATCTTAATTATAATGAAAGAAGCCAGTAGGCCAGAGGTAACTTTGGACTTACTGGCTTCTTTCAAGTTGAATTCATTTTTAAATTTCTGTTCGATGTAATTATCTAAGTATCTACGAATTCTAATACATTATTGTTATCGATCTCCAATCGCCCGTCATTCATGTACGCCATTAGCTTTTCCCATTAATTCAAGCTGTAAACAATCGCTTGCCCTGTTACACTCTTCGTAATGACTCTAGGTGGTAAATGTTCCGCGTGATCTGTATGATCTGCTGCTGTTCAACAAGATTACTTCGGAGCAGGTTGCAGAGGAATTCCGGCAGAAGGCAGAAGAGATTCTTGATTGAACAACTAATAGGATAAAGGGAGTACGAGTTATGAACTGAGGAAACAAATGAGCAATAGCCTAGAAGAACCGGATAGCAGAGGCTATTCGGTTCTTCTGGTCCTTCTTTATATAAATTAGCTGATTCTAGTATTTTGGCGTAAACTAGGAGGATAGAACCAATATTTGAGCTGAGCTGCGGGGTGAGCAGGAATGGAGAAGTTGCTGGAATGGATAACGGGTGAGCTGATGGCAAAGGCAACTATAGAGAGTATTGATCCGAAGGAACCTGTGAAGGTCCTCAGCGTACCGAAGCCCTGGGAGGTACTCGGAACAGGGAATTATGCCGCCGTATTCTATCATCCGGAAGCTCCTGATTATGCAGTGAAGGTATACGCCCCAGGAAGGCCGGGCCTCACGGAAGAAGCTGAGGTATATCGCCGCCTCGGTCGTCATCCTGCATTCTCCGAATGTTATTACAGTGGTCCTGACTTTCTGGTCTTGAAACGGCTTAGGGGAGTCACTTTCTATGACTCTATGAAACGGGGAATTCTTATCACCGAGCAAGCCATAGAGGATATTGACAGCGCACTTGACTATGCCCGGTCCATGGGGCTGCACCCGCATGATGTCCACGCCAAGAATGTAATGATACAGGATACCCGCGGCCTGATCGTTGATATATCCGATTTCCTGAAGGAAGAGGATTGCATTATGTGGGAGGATTACAAGACGGCGTATTACCGCCTGTACCGGCCGATTGCCTCCCGCTGGAGGTTTCCGGTTCCCCGTCTGGTTCTGGAGACGGTACGCAGAGGTTACCGGTTGTGGCGGCGATGGAAGGAATAGGATGCTAAACTTTTTAGACTATTTGTAACAGGCCCTGTGACAGGTTATAATTTAATTGGTATGACTACGTAATCGTTGCCAAACGACTAATAAAGGGGATTTCAAATGTACAGAACAGTTCAAGATTTTCTAGGAGAATGGGCAAGCGCTTCTGCAGGAACAATTCGCGTTCTTGAATCGCTTACCGATGATAAATTAGATCAGGTAATTGTTGAAGGCCACAACTCATTGGGATGGTTAGGTTGGCATTTGGCAACCTGTCCGATGTTCTTTGGTGGCCAGGTAGGGTTAACACTTACTCCAGTAGGCAATCCGAAGGAAATTCCGGCTCATGCGGCTGTGATTGTTGAAGCTTATAAGAATATCGCGGCTAGTATTGCTTCTGAGGTTGAGAAATTAACGGACGAGCAAATGGTTGAGAGTGTACAGACCTTTGTAGGATTAATGCCTCGTGGTGCAATGCTTAGATCGCTTATAGATCACCAGACACATCATCGTGGTCAAATGACTGTTCTCTTACGTCAAGCAGGTCTTCGTGTACCTGGCGTAATTGGCCCTACTAGAGAAGAACAAGCTCAAATGAAATAGTTACTGGTGCTTGTTTCTAGAGATAGCTTACTTAATCGGGATGACACTTCAACAAAAAGTCTCGTTTCCTAGACATTTGTCTTGGAAACGAGACTTTTTGTTGTCGGATGGAATGTCACTATTAGCCTGCTTCAATTTGTTGTATATATTCTCTGGGTGAGATCCCCGTCACTTTCTTGAAGACCTTACTGAAATAGAAGGCACTTTCATAACCGAGTTTTTGGGAAATTTCGTAAATCCGACCTTCTCAAAGCATCATCATTTCCTTGGCCACAGTGATTTTAGTTTCCGTGATATATTCTACATAATTGACTTTAGCGACTTTGGAGAACAGATGGCTCAAATAGTTTGGACTGAAATTGAAGACATCTGCTACTTGATTCAGTGAAAGCTTAGTGCCGAGATTTCTTTTGATGTATTCCTGGACATTTTTGACGATTTGTTCTTTATAGCTTTGTCTTCGAGTAGAGAGAATTTCCGAGCAGCCGTCACGGAACTGAATCAACCAGCCGGCGATCTCTTCAATTGTATGCATCTGATAGATGGCCCGGTAGCCTTCCGGTTCATTTTCGAAGATATGCTCTACAATGTTTTCTCCATCCGCAAGAAGCGAAGTGGCCATATACAGAATATTGCAGGCAGCATCGGTGGCAGGTACCAGTAAGTCAGGTCGGTCTTCGAAGATTTCAATCATTTTGGAGATGATGGTGTATAAAGCAAGGGTATCTAGTTCTTCGAAAGCACGGCGGATCTCCGAACGGGATTCAGAAAAATCAAACAACGGATGCTCCTGCTCTAGAGGTTCATTCTCATCGAAGAAGACAAAAGAACGTTCTTTCACGGCAACTGGCAATGCCTTTCGAGCTGCCAGGTAGCTCTCCCGCAGTAAATAAGGGTCCTCGACGGCAAACCCTATGGCACCAATAATCGTTACATTGAAATAGTTATGTAATGCGGATGCCATGTCGGTAAGTTGCTTTTCAATGTCAGACATCCAGTAACGGGGATCGACTTCGGGGACAGGTAGAGCAACGGCGAAATTACGTAAGTCAAGACTGGTTACATAGCAGGGTTGTATAGAAGTAAGCGTGTCCTTTGCGCCAATGTCGAGGTTCAGACTTGGGTTGTCGCCGGACTTCCTTGGCATATTCGGATTCATCGAGTCGAAACTGGACGGTTACTGGATACCGCGGAGGGCGGTTTCGCACTTGGCCAAGAGAATGAAATGATATCGAAGATTGAGGCATCTGGCGCGATGGCCTCCACTGCTTGGGGAACCAGCGGAATCAAGGATTTGCTAGGTTGTCGGAAGGGTGAGTTGGTCTGGCCGAACGCCAATACGAACCTGCTTCACCCTCGAACGGTGCTACCGATGCTGACGACCACCCTTGAGCCGGGAATTCATTGGCTTGCTTCGGCCGTCTATGGTTGTCCTTCAGAGGGGGCTTTGGATATTCAGGCTGATCAAGCTGGTGAGGTCCTTAAGCATTCACCTGAGCAAGATTTGAAAGTTAAGTTCAGCGAGGGAACAACGTTAACCATTGTCACTCATTCTGGGAGAGAAATCGTCCTTAATTTACAATAAGTTATTTAAATATTTCTCACACTAATTGAAAAGTCACAACAACAGCTCTGATGCAGAACTACTGCATTAGGGCTATTGTTTTTATGTGGATTTTTATGAATTTATCTTTTAATTATTGAGTTTTTTATCAAATGTTTTCTTAGGTGGACAATTATGCTATAGTACTCTATCTAGTCATTTACAGAAGTATTGATTTATCAGACGATGAATAAACTGACTTTTGGCAAAACTAGAAATACCGACATCTATAGAAAGATAAGAAAGGCAGGAACTCCTTATGGACAACGGCAGTCTGGTCACATGGATACTTTCATTTGTTATGATTATAAACATATTACTCTCTGCAGGTTTTTTATTTTTTGAGAGGAGAGATATTGGTTATACGTGGGCGTGGCTTATGGTTTTTTATTTCATTCCCATTTTGGGCTTTATTATTTATCTCTTTCTTGGTCGTAATTTAGCAAAAAAGAATTTCTTTGGCCTTTCAGCTGAAGAAAGTAAATATCTACAATCAACTGTAGATCATCAATTGGCTATATTAAAGGATCAACGCGAGAATCAGAACGCTTTGTTAACGAGATATGCTGATTTGATCCATATGAACCTTGTTTCATCGAATGCGCTAATGACAACAAATAACGAGATAGCTATTTTTAACGATGGGAAACAAAAGTTTGATTCTTTATTTAATGATATTAGAAATGCCAAAAAAGAGGTCAACATTCAATATTACATCATCCAGCCTGACGATTTAGGGACAAAATTAAGAGATGAATTAACTAAAAAAGCCAAAGAAGGCGTAAAAGTGAGGGTTCTCTATGACGAAATCGGCTCCAAGAGACTTTCTCTTAAGTTCTTTAAAGAACTACTTTCTGCTGGTGGAGAAGTAGAGGTATTCTTTCCATCACTGCTTAGACCGATAAATTTTCGAATGAACAATCGAAATCATAGAAAACTTTGTATCATCGATGGGGAAATTGCTTATATTGGTGGATTTAATGTGGGAAATGAGTACTTAGGTATAGATAAAAAGTTTGGCTATTGGCGGGATACACATTTTAGAATGAAGGGGAATTCTGTCAATCAGATTCAAGGAAGATTTATTCTGGATTGGAAACATGCCCGGAAACACGAACAGGTAAGCTTCGATCAATTTTCCTTTAATACGGAAGGACATGTCGGATCAAGTCCCGTTCAAATTGTGTCTAGTGGTCCTAACTCGCTAGTTGAGCATCTTAAAAATATGTATATTAAGCTGATCTTAAATGCCAAACGGAGTGTGTATATTCAGACGCCATACTTCATTCCAGATAGCAGTTTTATGGATGCATGTAAAATTGCACTACTATCCGGTGTGGATGTACGGATTATGATTCCAAATAAGCCTGACCACCCTTTTGTATACTGGGCCACTTGGGCGTATGCAGGTGAACTATTGAATTATGGAGCGAAAATTCTGTTATATGAAAATGGTTTTTTGCATGCCAAGACGATTGTGGTAGATGAAGAAGTAGCATCCGTAGGGACAATGAATATTGATTCCCGGAGCTTTAGACTCAATTTCGAAGTTAATGCCATTGTTTATGATGAACAAGTTGCTAAACAGCTTCAAGAATTGTTTCATGAAGATAGCCAGTTAAGTACAGAGCTTACCCCTGAACGTTATAAAGAAAGGTCCATAATTATCAAATTTAAAGAGGGGATTTCTCGTCTTTTTTCGTCTATCCTCTGAATACACTGACATATACACCGTACAAAAGGCGAGCTGTGGACTTGAAAATTCACAGTTCGCCGCGGCCCATGGATTCTACTATGCTTCACACGACACCCTGTTTTGATTTCATGCACTTAAGATTGTATGTGCGACCGTATCCTTTTGCATATCTGACAATTCGGTCAATCATACGGGTGTCTTTCAGCTTAGTAAACGGGCACGGATCGGGAGCCGTATTCACTTCCAAAATCCATGGCTTGAGACGTTGATCTAAAGCAATATCTACACCGATTTCCTGAAGGCCGGGATAGACAGTGCTAAGCTGTCTGGCGGATTTCACTCCTATTTGCTTCAGGGATCGGATCAATATGGTACAATTCTCTGCGCTTGTGTAGGCTTTCAATAATTCCTCAACCGGATAAATCGTTCCTCCTTGACTCCCGTTTGTAACTACTTTGCGAGGATGCGCCACGCGTCCTGCAACCCCCGTTGCTTCCCACCCACCCTTAGAATTTCGCTGCACCATCACCCGGATATCGAATGGGCGGCCATCGTACACCAACAGCCTGATCCCCTTTTGAACTAAATAGGACTTCCCTTGGGCTTCTCGTAAGAGGACTCGATATGCCGTGTCGTAATTAGAGAATTTGTGTACGTGTGTACCGGACTGATAGCTGTATTGTGCACGAGCGAGTTGAACCCGTATCACGCCCTGGCCTAAAGATCCGCAGCAAGGCTTAATATACACCATCTTATATTTGTGTAGCATCTCATAGAGAGTGTTCTTATCCATTTTTCTTGTAAGCGGGACATATTTATTTAATTCTTGATTTCTAACCAGCACCCTTGTCTTCGTCAACTTATTGGATATACGACTGATCTGCTTCATCATTTTGTCCCTCCGTCTTAAAAGATCCATAGGCTATATTACGGAAATGCCTCAGCTTTTGATTGGGCAACCACCGAATTGTAGAACACACTGAAAGAACTCTACATATGATTATGGTAGGTATTTATCTATGGGCTGCAGCTTGCGGTCAACAGGAGGCGGCCATCATGCTGCTCGACAAAGACAAATTGCAGGATAAGTTGCTTGAAGTAATTGAGATATTTCCCTGGTATAAGGGACTGATCGGCGGCGAAAGAACGAGTTATAGCTTAGAGGCGCTTCCGCTTATGACGTCGACAACGCTAGATACCTATTATTATAATCAACCCATTGATCCTTCTTTGACCGTATATAGGACCTCGGGTACAAGCACTGGCCGTCGAAAAGCCATACTTTACTCTAAGGAAGACGATAAGCACTATATAGATATTAAAACGAAGCTGTATAGTGATCTTATTGCGGGAAGTGGATGCGTTAGCGCTTTGGCGGATATGGGTACTGGGCATGCGGCGAACACTGCGTTGTCCATTTTTGAGCGGTTAGGATTGGAACATCATTCAATTCCCTTCGAATTGCCGATTGAGCAGCATATTGAACAGCTTCAAACCTTCAAGCCTGACTTACTCTACACAATGCCTTCCATCCTTGATCATATCGTACATGCTACTAGAGATCCGCGGGCTTTTGGAATCCGAAAGATTATTTTGGTAGGGGAAATCGCCTCATTAGGGTGGCAGCAGAATATGGCCCGTCTGTTCGGTCTTGAACCGTGCGACATCATAGATACGTATGGCTCTATTGAAATAGGCACGATTGCTTATTATTCACATGATCATGGCAGGTATATTTTTGCTGATGGGATTTTTGCGGAAGGGATCGGGACGCAGGAGATTGGCGAAGAACTAAGTCCGCTTAGTAATGATGAAAGTGTTCTTGTTCTTACCTCCACGGTTCGCAAAATGCTGCCAGCTATTCGTTTCGTTACCTATGACGTTGTAAGGGACTTTAGGTCTGTGATGATAGATGGTGTGGAGAAGCAGAGCTTTAGTTCTATCGTTAAACGGGTGGGTCGGGAGCTGAAGCACGGGGAGAAAATCAGCCTGTACGATATCGAACAGGTCGTATACCGACATATTGAAGATGCGATCATTCGGGTCAAAGTGAGGAAGAACGCGCTGAGCGTTTATATCAAAAGTAAATCTGCGGATAACACCATTGTCCCGAAGATCAAAGAGGAAATTAGGGAATGCATTCCGGAAATCGGCATGATGATTCGAAACCATCTGCTGGATGATATTGAGGTCATTATAGTAGGCAAAGACGAGCCGATGGACAGCGGAAAGGTTAAGAACAAAAAGCTATATTACCAGAAAGATAAAGATCGCGCAGAGTTGGACCTCACTGACGGTATTTTGTCGACTATCGGAAATACACCCTTAATCAAGCTGAAGAGCTTGTTTAATAAAAGTGAGTTTGACGTCTATGCAAAAATGGAGCTGATGAACCCGGGGGGCAGCGCCAAAGATCGTCCCGCCCTGCGGATGATTCAAGAGGCATGGAAGGAAGGAACAATAGGTCCGGGAACCACCATCATTGAATCGAGCTCTGGAAATATGGCGATCAGCTTGGCCATGATTTGTAAGTATTTGGGGATGCGTTTTATCAGCGTTATTGATCCTAGAACCACGGAAACGAATCTGCAAATTCTGAAGGCGTTGGATGCCAAAATCGACTATGTCGCCAATCCCGATCCCGTAACAGGAGAGTTTCTTCCTGCTAGACTGAAACGTGTGCAGCAGTTATTGGCGGAAATACCGGGCAGCTACTGGCCGAATCAGTATGCGAACGCAAATAATTATTTAGCTCACTACCATACGACAATGAAAGAAATCGTGACTGATCTTGAACGAGTGGATTATTTATTTTGCAGTGTTAGTACATGCGGAACCATACGGGGTCTTGCGGAATACGCAAGAGATCACGGACTTCGGACCAAGATCGTGGCTGTCGATGCAGAGGGAAGCGCGATTTTTGGCGGAAATAAGAGTACACGGCGCTTCCCGGGACTGGGTGCCGGCATCGTGCCACCTTTTTGCAGAGCAGATATAATCGACCATATCGTGCATGTCTCGGATTCAGATATCGTAAAAGGTTGCCGGATGCTGGCGCAGAACGAATCCATCCTGGCTGGCGCATCCTCCGGGGGAATCATTGCCGCCGTTAAGCAGATGGAGCCGGATTTGACTCCGGGAGCTGTCTGCGCAGTCATTCTGCATGATAAGGGAGAGCGCTACCTCGATACCGTATACTCAGACACATGGGTTCAGGGCCAGTTCGGACGGGAGCTTTGGACTGAAGGCGTCGATGTCCCTGAGCTGTAAGAAAGGGTATATTTCGCAAGGAGGCGACGGTATGCTGTACTTAAATGATCGAGATATACAATCAGTAGGTGTGGATTGGCCTACTCTTGTGGAGTCTATAGAAACTGCTGTGAATATCATTGATTCAGGCGATTACGTGCAGCCGGTAAAGCCTTACCTAAGGTATAAGAATCCACGAAACCGGATTATTGCAATGCCCGCCTACTTAGGGGGAGAGGTCAACGCTGCGGGGATCAAGTGGATTTCTAGCTTTCCGGATAATATTCAGATGGGTCTTCCCCGCGCGCACAGCATCATTGTATTAAATGACCCAAGTACAGGCCAACCCTCAGCCGTCTTGAACTCGCCGCTCCCCAGTATCGTAAGAACTGCTTCCCTCAGCGGAGTGATGATCCGTTACTTTATGCAGGCACGTTCAGTGGAACGGATTCATCTCGGTATAATTGGTTGGGGCCCTATTGGGCAGTATCATACTCAAATGGTTACGGCTCTGTACGGAGATCGAATCGAGCGTATCCGAATTTTCGATATCAAGGGAGTAGACTTATCAGGAATCTCATCTCTCTATAGAGATAGGATGGAAGTGGCTGAGACGTGGGCGGACGTTTATCAGCATTCGAATATCTTTATTACTTGTACTGTATCAGAACATCGGTATATCGATCTGTATCCTGAAAAAGGTAGTCTTCTGTTGAATGTTTCACTGCGTGATTATAAGCCGGAGGCGTTAGCTTCTGTAAAAGCCATAATCGTCGACGATTGGGATGAAGTGTGCCGGGAGAATACGGACATCGAGCAGCTTCATCTGAAGCAGGGGCTGACTCGTGACGGCACGCAAATGATTACCGATGTCGTCTTGCGCCACAGCCTAGCTGATTTCGGCGAAGATGAACCGATCTTCTTCTGCCCGATGGGGATGGCCGTCTTCGATATCGTTACAGCGGTGTATTACGTGAACAAGGCGAGAGAAAAGGGGATAGGGACCGAGCTGGAGTAAGCTTGAGAGCAATCTGTCCATCCATTAGCGATAATGGTATCGGGACCCTCCCGAAGAGTTCAACACCGTGTTCCTAACGCCCTTTAAGTGAAGTTAAGGGGTTTTATAATCCTGGGAATGCCGTACACCAAACATGATGAAATCCTTGAATTGCCGGTCCGTTGCCCGGTCTTCCTCCGTAACCACACCGCCCCGCTGATGCGTAATAATAACGGCTTTTTGTAAATACATGAAATACAGATGGGTGGACTTCTGCAGAATGTTCAGCCACTTATTTTTTTCCTCTGGAGCCACTGCTATTGTCTCAAGAAGTATAAGCCGTGAATACCAGCCTTCCATGGCCTTCTTAAAGTCAGGCAGTTCTGCAGGATTCTTAGAAAGCGTGCTGTAGTAAACTCCAAAAATGGCATCATAGTAGATCAGTGATTCCTGATGATCTCTTAAAGCCAAATATTTATCCAGAATGTTCTCCAGTGATTGTACCGGCTGTTCAAAATCAAAATCAAACAGCAGCTGTCCAAACATCCGCTCCAGGTTAAGGGCATAGATCTGAGCGGCTAATTCTTCTTTGTCCTTATAATGATGATACAAAGTGCGCCGGGAGACCCCGGCTTGTTCTGCAATTTGAGCCATATCCGTGCGCTCAATTCCTTGAGCACAGAACAAGCTAAGCGCTGTATCCTTAATGATTTCCCTCGTCATTTGCATCTGCTTTTCACGCAAATTCATTAATTTTCTCTCCTGCCTTGTGCGAGTATTTCGCTAATTCTATGCTATTTCTGAGCTGGCTTCGAAGTCATGAGGAACTTGCTGCCCACGGAATAGGGTTTCTGATGGTTGACCGCATCACCTAGCCATTTCAGAAGCTTCACACCATCTTGTTCAGCCTGAAAGAAGGTCTCTCTGGTTGCAAATGTATGTGGCGTTGTACCCGTCTTAGCATTTAGCCCATAGTCGGTCAGATAGTAATAATAATTAGGTAAAGTGGCAGCCAAAGAAGATACAGATTGCCGCATTTCCTGAGACCATTCATTAATAATGCGTTGATCTCTGGGCCCCTTGTAATCGTTGATGTTGTTCTGAAAATGGATCAGAATCTCGTCAAATACCGAGTAGGATTGCAATATTACCGCATTCGCAGGCAGTAGATGACCGTTCGCTTTAAATGCTGCCCCGATGATATCCGCTTCGGGGGTATACCCAAAGTTCTTAACGAAGTCTGCCTGCCATTCCTTATTTACAACATTTGGCCACTTGTCTGATTTCAGGAAGGAACTGTCTGAATATTGGAAGATCTCGGAGTCTTTGTAATGAGAGGCGATCTCCGGAGCCCAGAAGGCGGACCCGAACCCACCAGCACTTTCGCCAGCAATCAGCAGTTTACCGGGCTTATCTACGTTGGCATATATCCAATCGAGGCTGCTTCGCACATTATTGCTGCCGTTATAACGCATTGTAATGGTGCTGCCGTCCTCTTTTTTATATTCAACCGTACGGTTACCGATATGGAAATCACCCGTCGAATAGGGAAGGTAGACCACATTCCAGCCATGAAAAGGATTGGCAGGATTATCCGTATCCATCATGCCTCTCAGCAAGGTCAGCATATAGAAGGGAATGTTGGGGAAATAGTTGCCTGTATCTCCACCTTTAATAAAGTTCATTAGCTTGATTGGGTGCGCGGCGCTTTGGGCATCCCAACTGGCCCCTCCCCCGGAAAAGAAGATGATCCAGTTATTAGTCTCCCCCTTTTTATTCCAGATAAAATACTCTGATCCATCACTTGAAATGACATTTCCGTCCAGCTTGACTTTATTCCACTCATAAGGCTTCACTTCTGTGATTACGGGGGTGGTGGTGGCCGGTCTCTTGATCACAAAAGTGCTAATCGCAAGAATAGCAATCAAAGCAAGGCTCAAAAATCCAATGCATGTGAATATCGTGATTTTCCCCATTCTTCTCATATACATCTCTCCCTTAATTGGAGTATACGCTACGTTAACTCATTGCGCAATGTGTATACTTAAATGCGAAAGAAACAATTATAATCGAACATAAAAATGGGGTGTCCTCGCAGCCTTTTATCCATGGCTACAGGGACACCCCGTTTTTGTATGTTACTTCATTTAATTAGCTACAATTGTCTACACTTCGATTTCAAATGTTCTAATTTCGTAAGGTTCAAGTACAAAGGTAATGACAGGTTCAGTGTGAACCTCACCTTCAGGACGTTCCATTAGATTACATTCTTGCCATGAAATAATGTTCAAGTCGCTCGTCATATCAATCTGCTGGCGGCTTCCGGAATAGTCGTGAACACGTACGATTAATTTGTGTCCGTCCTCAGATTTCTTAAGGGCAGATACCATAACCGTATTCGTAGAAAGACGAATCATGGATTTTGTTACCACATCAGCTTGCCCCATGGTGCTCCGCAGTGGATTGTTGATGGACCAGGCTTGACGGACGGTATCACCTTGTAGCCAATCCCCAGTATGAGGCAGGATAGAGTAGGTGAATGAATGTTCGCCTTGATCCGCATCAGGGTCAGGGTGTGTTGCCGATTTGATTAGGGATAGACGCATCACATTATCCTTGATGTCGTAGCCATATTTGCAGTCGTTCAACAAGCTAACGCCATAACCACGATCTGATAAATCTGCCCACTGATGACCCACAGTCTCGAATCTAGCGTAATCCCAGCTAGTGTTCCAGTGTGTTGGACGCTTAACATTACCGAACTGGATATCATAAGTGGCTTCGGTAGCTCGTATCGCAACAGGGAAGGCTACTTTCATTAGCTGTTTTTTCTCATGCCAGTCTACGTTCGTCACGAAGTCGATACGACGATGCCCAGCATGTAAGATCATTTGCTGTTTAATCGTGGAATCCATATAGTTCCATGTGAATTGTACGATACAACGCAATGAACCATTTTCTATGACTTCAATGCTACGGCAGTCGATTACTTCGCGCATTTTTTGCTGATAGTAGATGTCAATGTCCCAAGCTTCGTGTGCTAGGGGTTTATCCTCAAACACTTGGAACACGTTACCGTGGCTTCCGTTAGCTAATACTTGACGCTGTTCGTGTTTATCATAGATGGATGACAATTGACCTTGCTCGTTCCAAGTTATTTCAAGGTGAGGCGTTGAAATTCCTGATTCATTCAGCTTGAATGGAGTGCTTAGTGGCTCAGAATTCACATCTGCCACGAAGGAGATGGTGGTGTATCCGAGAGAAGGAATGTCGGACACTTCAATGATCCAACGGTCACCTTCACGCTGAGCTTGTAATGGTTTACCTTCTGAGTTTATCCAATGTCCTGTTTCCATGCCAGTCTCTACAGTAATTTCTACGAGCTCAGTCAATTCCCAAGAAGCATTGTTCCAGATGGTATATTTACCGGCTTCACTTCCGTTCACTAGTAGGTTCGTAGATTGTTCCCATACAGATTGACCAATGGCTTCAGCTTGAGCATATTCAATCGTACTGTCTTCATACACTTCACGAATCGAAGAACCTGGAATAATATCATGGAATTGGTTCCGTAGAATAATTCTCCAGCCTTCATCTAGATCGGTCTGACGATAGTTCGACCAATCTTCAGACACTACACTTTGCAGTGCGTTTAGCCATTCCGCCTCGCGGTATAGCAGTTCAAGCTTGCGGTTCATCCGCTTATTGTAGGCTTGACTAGTGTACGTGCCACGGTGATATTCTAAGTAAAGCTCGCCATCCCATACATGGACATAACGATCTGTATTTGCAACGGTGTCTTGCAGGTTACGGAAGTAATCTCCCGCTGTTCCTGTTTCAATCTTCGGTAGTCCTGGGAGATCATTGAGTCTGCGGCGCATCTCTAGCATTTCGCGGTTAACCCCGCCGCCGCCATCTCCATATCCGTAAGAAAGTAATAAATTTCGATTCACTTCTTTATCCCGGTACGTATCCCAAATTCCTTTTACAGTCTTAGGAATGATGCGGCCATTATAGGTGTAGAACCAAGAATCTTCTTCAGACCAAGGCTCTGGTGTTGTAATGAAGTGTGTTAATACTTCAGTGCCATCAATACCACGCCATTGGAAGGTATCATGTGGCATGCGGTTGTATTGATTCCAGCTAATTTTCGTGGTCATGAACGTATTAATTCCTGATTTTTTTAGAATTTGTGGCAAGGACCAGCTGTAGCCAAATACGTCCGGCAGCCATAAATAATCACATTCAACACCAAATTCATTACGCAAGAAGCGAGTTCCATAGAGTAATTGACGGACAAGAGACTCACCTGAGGTCAAGTTACAATCTGCCTCGAGCCACATGCCACCGCCAGCTTCCCAGCGTCCTTCAGCTACACGTTCACGAATCTTCTCGTAGATCTCTGGATAATCGTTTTTGATGTATTCATAAAGCTGAGGTTGAGTCTGTAAAAAAGTATAGTCAGGGAACATTTCCATCAGACGGAGTACGGTCGAGAAGGAACGCGCACATTTCTCACGGGTATGCTTCAATTGCCATAACCAAGCTACATCAATATGGGTATGACCAATACAGGTAACAGTAACTGGCGATGACTTTTCCATTTTATTGATTTCATCACGCAAATAATTACGAGCTTCCTCGATTGAAGCGTAGAAGACCTCTGAACCTGGACGAGACCAGTCAATCAGAAGAAACGAGCGATCTACTGTACTTAGTAGCTGTGTATATTCTGGTGTTTTTGAATCGAGTACGTTCAGCGTCTCAACTACAGCAAGTGCGGTAAAGTAGAAATCATCCGTTGCTTCGTCCAGCCAACAAATTTCAGCCATACGAATGCCATGTGTCTGATCTTTTTTAGGACCGCCACCTTCTAATCCCGACCATAAACGGAAGGTAAGTGGAAGCTGCGTACCTACCGTTTCATCCGGCAAGAACACTTCTGTATGATTGGAATCTACACCTTGATAGGGCTTGCCGTTGTAAAAGAATAAAGATTCAAAGCCGGAGTTGTTTCCGGCACCCGTCTCGCCAAAATCAAATCGACCCAGTACCCTGCGTCCTGCCCAAGAGGCGGGTACGTCTATCTGTGTCGTTAGCCATAAATACAAATCGCGGCCTTTCCAGGTATCGCCAACTTGTAGCTTAGACCATTCTCCATCCACGGGTGGTTCCGCTGCAATTTCACCTTGTTCGTCAATCATAGAATTGAAAAAAGGAATGCGTATACGATCCCGGTAACGATATTCGGAAATCTCGTTTAGTTGGGAGTTGAGTTTACGTTTGGTTAGAAACATGAGTAATAGCCCTCCATAATCTTAATGGGGGACGAGGAATATAAGACTTATAGGGTGTTTACAGGTTTGTTTGGGGGTAGAAACCAACTATAGACGATTTTAAGCGAGATGTAAACTCATGCTCTAGAAAAAAATGTGAGTAGGAAAGATTTACATCTAAAAATGAATGCGCTCCCATTGCACAAAAAGAAAGGTGGTGTTAAGCTTCTAATCCTAAAGGCTAGATTTTTAAGGAAGGTGAATTTGTTGAATATAAAGAAATTTTATCAAAATCATTTACGAAAAAAACTGTTTAATAAAATTTTAGCTATATATTCATCCATCATCATTATTACGCTCATCGCCTCTTCCATTACCGTTTATAAATACTATGAACAGACGATCACGCGTCAACATGTTGATGCCAATCGTGAGGTATTGGATTACGTGAGTTTATATATGAATCAGCAGTACGAAGGGATCCAATTGGCCATCCAGCAAATTTATAGTGATGCTTCTGTAAGTGAGGATTTATCCTATTTTTTGCAACATGATTATGGAGATTATCTAAAATATCGTTTAGATCAGTTTGCTGAAATTGGGAGCTTCGTACCCCATACATTCGATACTTACTTCAAAACGTATTTGAATCAGAAAAGCGGTATTTCTGACGTTATCTTATACAGCACTGAGAAAGAATTTTATTATTTATATAAAAATAATACGCGACAGCTCTACAAAAGAGATATGGATATTTCGGAGCAAAAATCACCCATACCCAAGAATGGTTGGGTTTCGCATGAGAAAAAATTATTACTTAAGGAAATAAGAGAAGACAATAACCATTTGTATACGATGACTAGGGAGCTTAAAGATCCGATTTCATTGAAAACGATCGGTATGCTCATTATAGATTTTGATGCTGAACTTATTTCAAAATGGCTGGGTTCGAAAGATACAGAGAATAATGGTCAAGTGTTGGTTCTAACACCAAGCGGTGACGTCATATATGATTCCTTAGGAAGGTATATGGGACAACAGTATCCGCATATCGCCGGTCTTTATTCAGACAGCTGGACTGCACTGGATGGATTATCCAAAGTAAATTTAAATACAACGAATAGTTCAGGTCTTATTGTGGCAGGAATCATTCAGAAGTCGCAGGTCAATAAAGAAATGGTGGTTGTACGAAATTGGATTATCGGGATTACGGCAGCACTTATTGTTGCGGCAATGTCCATAACATACGGAATAATTTTACGTTTCTCAAAAAAAGTGAAGATCATCGTCAAATCTATGAAGCGCTTACAGGAAGGCGACTTAAGCACGCGCATTCATCTTAACCGAGAGGATGAATTGCAGCTCATTGCCAACAATTTTAACTATATGTGTGAAAGACTAGAGCTGTATATTAATAAAGTTTACATTTCAGAAATTACGCAAAAAAATGCAGAACTCGTTGCTCTTCAATCACAGATTAATCCGCATTTTTTATATAATACGCTTGAGGCTATAAGGATGCGGGCTATTTCGCAAGGTGCGAAGGATGTAGGTCAGATGATTTACATTTTATCAACCTTATTCCGAACGATGATTAAGAAAAGTATGGTTGTTACCATCGCTGATGAGATTGAATATTGCAATCTATATCTTGAGCTGTTTCAGATTAGGCATAAAGATAAGCTTCAAATTGAGTCGCGAATAAGTCCAGTGGCTATGAATTGTTCTATCGTTAAATTGCTGATTCAGCCAGTCATTGAAAATTATATTGTTCACGGATTCAGGCCCGAACGCTCTGATAACTTAATCCGTATTGAAGTAACTGAATCAGAAGGTAGCATTCAAATTGCTATTAGAGATAACGGAAATGGGATTATTCCCAGTAAGCTAACGGAGCTTCAAAAAACACTTCAAGTCAGTATGCGAATGGATGCACCACCTTCCTCGCTTGGACTATGTAATGTGAATGAGCGAATTAAGCTTTATTATGGGATTGAATATGGATTATCGATTGCTAGTGAGATAGGTGTAGGAACAACAGTCATCATGAATATACCAGTGGTAAGGGAGAGTATTAAATAATGCACAACATACTTATTGTGGATGATGAACCTCTTATTCTTGAAGGATTACGTTCAGTAATCGAATGGGAAGATTATGGACTAAGAATCGCAGGGCAAGCGAGTAATGGGGAAGAAGCCTTAGAATTTCTGCATAGCCATAATGAAGCTATTGACATATTAATTACAGATATTACGATGCCGAAGCTTACGGGACTTGAGCTCATTCAACAAATTAAGTCATTTGATTCAAAAATGAGATTTATTATCTTAAGCGGATATGAACAATTTGAGTATTTAAAAGCTGGAATGAGTCTAGGCATTGAAAATTATATTCTTAAACCCATTAACATAAAAGAATTAGAATCGACCATTGAGCAAATTGTTGAGGTCCTCAATCAAGAGGATGTTGAACTATTTCATGCTAAGGAGGATCAGCAGGTTTTACGTAACAATATTCTAAATCGTTGGGTCACTGGAAATATAGATCGACAGGAGCTATTGCATCGTTCAAAAGTCTTAAATATTTCCCTGGACTGTTCATGTTTTACGGTGGCTGCGATTCGGCTTATTACGGAACATGAAGAGGATGAGAGTCAACTGCACCCTAATCAACTTATGGAAGAATGTTATCGTATCGCTGTGCAGTCCGTCGCAGAGCGCGGAACAGTTATTGTATTTATAGATATGGAAGGTGATCTTGTTCTTATTGTTGCGGAGTCGGCTGAAGATGAGAACAAAGAAGAAATGTATTGTATGCTGGAACAAGTGCAATATGAGATTATGCATGAATTAGGAAAGTCTGTCTGGATTACGATAGGAAGTAAGGAATATACTTTTCAAGAAGTGCCACAAAGTTATAAAAAAGCGAAAAGTTTATATATGGATCATCTGATGCTGCCGGGCTACCCGATTATTGATGTAGATCAACTATCGAAGATGGTGTTACATGAGGAAAAGCTCGAAATTGATTATGAAGCATTTACTAAACTATTATTATCTGGAGAGCGTGAGGCGGCAAATCAATTTATCGCAGAAACGTTCCAAAAGCTGTTCGGATGTGGCGTGATTACACGCATTGATAATTACAACGTGGCGATTGAATTAATGTTGATCGCTAAGAATATGGAGAAGAACTGTAATTTCAGTGCTGTGTTTAATCCTTTGCTGCGTATCCATACCATTGAGCAGTTGCTTCATCATGTGCAGGAAAGTGTGAACGAAACGCTGGACCAATTATCGCAAGTGAGTGATGAACTTAGTCCGAATATGAGATATATGGTGGATCAGGTGAGCAAACATTATAGAGAAGAACTATCTCTGAAGACGCTCAGTCAGCGAATGAATATGCATCCTACTTACTTGGGACAGCTATTTCAGAAGGAGATGGGGCGAAGCTTCTCTGATTATGTGAATCAATTCCGAATTGAAAAAGCAAGACAACTGCTGCTTCAAACTACGTTATTAACCAATGAAATTGCAGCTGAAGTAGGGTATCTAGATCCAGCGTATTTTTATCGCCAGTTCAAAAAATCAGTAGGCATATCTCCAACAGAACTTCGAAAGATGTATAAAAAAGAAAAGGCGTAGGATTTAGGAAATGTTCCCGGGTACACGTTCAAGTGGAGGGTTCACGAACGTTGGTCACGAGAATGTTTCCTTTTTTTGTTCAAATCTTAAGGGATTTCAAGCCTCGCAGAGGTCGGTTTTTCTTGCAATCTTTAATTTTTACATATCATTCTGGAGTTTTTCAACTTTATGAAACCGCTTTTATAGCGCAGAATTAAAGATAGTTAAAGGGGCAAGGAAATAAGAGCGAAAGGGTATTACGGGGATTGTTTGGGGATAGAGAAGGGGGATGTGGAATAGTGTCTTCATTTTTCAAAAGCTTAAATAAGGATAAAGTACTATGGTTTATGGTATTACCAGGGACAATATGGTTCCTAATCTTTTGTTACTTACCGATGTTCGGAACCATTATTGCATTTAAGGATTTCAAGATTCATCGGGACGGATTCTTTGCAAGCGTTTTTAATAGTAAGTGGGTTGGCCTTGAAAATTTCAACTTTTTGTTCTCGACGGAGGACGCCTATATTATTACAAGAAATACGATACTGTATAACGTGGCGTTGATCTCTCTCGGTTTAGTTCTTGCGGTGGGCATTGCAATCACCTTGAACGAACTTGTGAACAAACGGATGGCCAAAGTTTATCAAACGGCGATGTTTATGCCTTACTTCCTTTCTTGGGTTATTATTAGTTTCTTTACGTTCAGTTTCCTGAGTGTAGATAAAGGGATCTTGAACCAAGTGATTATTTACTTCGGAGGCGATCCTGTTTCCTGGTATGGGGATACTCGCTTTTGGCCATATATCCTAATTTTCATGGGGATTTGGAAATCAATTGGTTATTCAAGTGTTGTTTACTTAGCGGCTATAGCGGGTATCGATAAGTCCTACTATGAAGCGGCTATGATTGATGGGGCCAGCAAATGGCAGCAAATTAAGTTTATTACACTTCCTTTGCTTAAACCTTTAATGGTAACGCTAACTATTCTAGCGATTGGCGGTATTTTTAGATCTGACTTCGGTCTATTCTATCAAATTCCTCGGGATTCCGGTGTTCTATACTCCGTAACGAATGTTATCGATACTTATATCTATCGAAGCATGAGTACGACAGGAAACCTAGGGATGAGTACAGCAGCGGGTCTATATCAATCGATCGTTGGATTTATCATGGTGCTTGTAACAAATTCTATTGTGAAAAAGATCAGCAAAGAAAACGCGATATTCTAGAAAGGAGTCAATTGACGTTATGGAAGTATTCAAACGTAAGCCGAAAGAAGTCGACAACAACGCCATTACTCCTTTTTGGAATGTGGTACTCAATATTGTGATTGGGATTTTCGCTTTTACCTGTGTGTTTCCGTTCTTGTTTGTCATAGCCATTTCTTTTACAGATGAGAAAGTACTCGCTTTAAATGGATTTAGCTTAATTCCAGAAAAATTTAGTATGGCGGCGTATCACTTTATTTTCAACACAGGTGATCAGTTATTTCGTTCCTTTGGAGTTACCTTACTTGTTACTGTACTAGGTACGCTCATTAGCTTATTTCTAATTACAACTTACGCCTATGTTCTTTCTCGAAGATCATTTCGCTATCGAAATTTTTTCAGCTTCTTCGCCTTCTTCACGATGTTATTCTCAGGCGGAATGGTTCCAAACTATATTATAGCCACACAATTTTTACATTTGTACAACACGATATGGGCTTTAATATTGCCAATAGCGATGAATGCCTTTTTCATTCTAGTGATGCGTACCTTCTTCCAGACTTCAGTGCCTGATGCTCTCATTGAGGCAGCCAAAATTGACGGTTCAGGGGAGTTTCGGACGTTCCTGCAAATTGTACTTCCGATCTCATTACCGGGGATTGCAACGATTGGATTGTTCTGTACGCTGGGTTATTGGAATGATTGGTTTAATGCGCTGCTGTATATAGATGATGCGAGTCTTGTACCGCTCCAAGCGATGCTGATGCGAATTCAGAATAATATGGAGTTTGTTATCCAGAACAGCATGCAGATGGGATCAAGCTTTGAGATTGCTGCGACCTTGCCGACAGAAACCGTTCGTATGGCGATGGTTGTACTGGCGACCTTGCCTATAGCACTAGCGTATCCCTTCTTCCAAAAATATTTTGTAAAAGGTTTAACCGTTGGCTCTTTAAAAGAGTAAGGCTTCAAAGATGTATTTATTCGTATCGCTAGTTTAGGAAACGATATAAATAAAGATTTACTAATCTAAAGGGGGAAAATAGAAATGAAAGTGAAGAAAAGTTTAACGCTCGCTCTTGCTGGAACAATGCTTTTTTCTGGCCTTCTTGCTGGATGTGGTTCGAATAATAATACAAATGCTGCTAAAGAAACAAACAATTCAGCGGCAGCAGGGAATTCAGCAGGGAATACATCGGAATTAAAGCCATATGAGCTGAAGATGTATTTAATTGGTGGACCTCAAAAGGATTTGGATCTTGTATTAAAAGAAGTTAATAAATATACCCAAGAAAAAATTAATGCGACGTTGAACATTACGATGTTCGATTGGGGTGATTACGATAAGAAGATGCAAGTCATTACCGCTTCTGGTGAGCCTTATGACATTGCCTTTACCTCTTCTTGGACAAATGATTTCCGCCGTAACGCAGCTAACGGTACCTTCTTGGGTCTGAACGATCTGCTAGATAAGTACGGAAAGGAAACGAAAGAAGTTTTGGACCCTCGTTTCTTAGAAGGAACTAAGATTAAAGGTGAGATCTATGGTGTTCCTGTAAATAAGGAGCTTGGACAGCAATGGGTATGGCGCTTCAATAAGAAATATGTTGATAAATACAAGATGGACATTTCCAATATTCGTACATTGGATGATCTAGAGCCACTTCTTAAAACGATTAAAGAGAATGAGCCTGCGGATATTACACCGCTAGCTGTTCCTAAAGGTTTTAAACCATTTATGCCATTTGACTATGTACTAGGTGATGAGTTACCTATCGGGGTCTATATGGATTCCACAGATGGCAAGGTTGTTAATATTCTGGAGACACCTGAACTTGCAACATCGTTAGATACGATGCGTAGACTTTACACAGCAGGTTACTTACGCCCAGACGTTGCAACACTTGAAGGTATTGATAACATTAAGACCGGTAAATGGTTTGCCGATCGCGAAATTACACAGCCTTATGCAGAAAAAGGTTGGTCTCGTTCAGCAGGTTATGAAATTGTAACTTCGCCTATGCATGAGCCTTACGTGTATACACAGTCGGCAGCAGGTTCGATGCACGCTATTTCCGTAACCTCAGGTGATCCTGAACGGGCTATGATGTTCTTGAATCTATTGAATACAGATAAGTACTTGCGTAATTTGCTTAACTATGGTATTGAAGGGATACATTATAAAAAAATCTCCGACAATGTCATTGAAGATCTGCCAGCTATGCAAGATAGCTATGCAATGCCAGGATTCACGCTTGGAAATATGTTGTTGACTTATCTGCATGCTGATGACCCTGCTGATAAATGGGATGCTTTCAAGAAGTTTAATGATTCGTCAAAAGAAGCCCCAACCTTCGGTTTTGCATTTGATCCTACACCTGTAAAAACAGAAGTAGCGGCCATCAACAACGTAACTAAAGAATTTATGCCAGCGCTATACACAGGTTCTGTTGATCCTAAAACATATCTGCCAAAAGCAACTAAGAAATTTAAAGAAGCTGGGCTGGATAAAGTCATTGCTGAAGTTCAAAAGCAACTTGATGAGTGGAACCAGACAAAGAAATAAGCTTTGAACGTATCACGCCTACGATTAATCTAAAGGTAATTCAAATAGGATTAGTGGAGACGGGCAGCTATGCTGCCCGTCTCTCTATCTATACTCATTTTTATCAAGAGGAGTGGAAATATGGAACAATTCAGACTGCCAACCATCTCAATGCCGAAGCTTCCGCTTCCACAAGCGATTCAAGAAGTATTGAACGAAGCAGAGGAGAAATTAGCTCATCGGCCTAAACTATTGCAGCTCTTCAAGAACTGCTTCCCGAATACACTTGAGACAACGACTAAGCTCATGGATGATGGAACAACATTCATCATTACTGGTGATATCCCAGCTTCCTGGTTGCGAGATTCTGTGGAGCAGGTTATGCACTATGTGCCATTTGCGAAAAATGATCCGGATCTTCAACGTATCATTAGAGGTCTAATTAAGCGTCATATGGAGTATATCCATATTGATCCGTATGCCAATGCGTTTAATGAGACGGCGAATGATTGGCATTGGAGCACTAGCGATATTACGGAAATGTCCCCATGGGTGTGGGAACGTAAATTTGAGATCGATTCACTCTGTTTTTCCATGCGCCTGGCTTATGCTTATTGGAAAGAAACGGGGAAGGCTGATATATTCGACGCCGGATTTAAGGCAGCAATGGTCAAAATATACAATTTATTTAGAACAGAGCAACGCCATTCGGAATTATCTCCTTACCGCTTTACGCGTAATAATGGGATTCCTGAAGATACGTTACGCAACAACGGCCTTGGTATGCCAGTAAATTACACGGGTATGGTATGGTCCGGGTTCCGATCAAGCGATGATGCTTGCGACTTCCATTACAATATCCCGGGGAATATGTTCGCGGTTGTTGCATTACGTCATATGCAGGAATTCGCAGAATGGGTATTTCGTGATCTTGAATTTCTAAAAGAGCTTAAAGCATTAGAAGCGGACATTGATCATGGAATCAAGCTGTATGGTATTTATCGTCATCCGAAATTTGGACCAATCTACGCCTATGAGACCGACGGCTACGGCAACTACTGCTTGATGGATGATGCGGGAACACCGGGACTCATGTCGATTCCATATCTCGGCTATGTTACGGCAGATGATGAGATTTATCAGAATACACGTCGATTTGCGCTGAGCAATGAGAATCCTTTTTACTTTGAAGGAACAGCAGCGAAAGGGATTGGCAGTCCACATACTCCGAAAGATTATATCTGGCATATGGCATTGTCTATGCAAGGTTTGACGGCATCCACGAAGGAAGAGAAGCTGGAGATGCTTGCGATGCTAGAGGCAACGGATGCAGATACTGGCTTTATGCATGAAGGATTTCATGTCGATGACCCGAATATATTCACTAGAAAATGGTTTGCCTGGTCTAATAGTCTGTTCTCTCAACTCGTGTATAAATCGATGAAGGATGGAATTCTATGAGCAGACCCATAATCATATTCTATGATTCTGATTTTCCAATTTCCAATTCGATTCCTAGCGGTGCGATTAAATCCATGCGTGAGTTCGGTACGATTGTGAATGCGAATCAGCTTGCAGCAACACTTAAGGAAACCGAAGGTGGATGTTTCATTAATCTGCATGCACCCTATTTCCCAAAAGCGGCATGGATAGACATTCTTGGATATTTGCAAAGGGGTGGTGGGCTGATCAGTATTGGAGGCGCTCCCTTCAAACAACCCGTTCGCTGGAAGAATGAACAATGGCATGTGGAAGCAGAGCAGACCTCTTATCATCAAGAGCTGTATATTCATGAGGTACTGCGTGTTGATTGTTCTCGCAACCTGTCCTTGCTTGCATCAGATGTCATTCCTCTGCTTAAGGGGCAAGAAGCTCTTTTTATATCGAGTGCAGAGACATGGAACCTTGTGCCTCATACGACAAAGACAAGTGATTTACCCCATCAAATGGGGTCGGCAGGTCCGATGAGCACTCGGATTTACCCGCTTTTGAAGGGAATTACGCATGAGGGTCGGGAAACTGCTGCTCCAGTAGTTCTTTGGGAGAATACGATTGGTTTATTTGCAGGCTCACGCTGGCTGTTCGTAAATACGGCTGCAACGGATTCTTTTTGGAAGGAAAAAGGGCTGTCCGCGATATCTGAGTGGGTTCGTTTCTGTAGTAAGGGTGTAACGGAAATGTGGGTTAAGCCGAATTACGCGTCATATGAGTCAGGAGAACGCGCTTCTCTGACACTTCAGGTTCAGCAGCTTGAGCGTGTACAGCCTTCTTTGCGAAATGAAGACAAATGGAAGTTAACAATACATGTTGAGCATGAATCCGATTCATCCTTGCGCTGGTCCCATAGTCTGGTGATGAAGGCTAATGCTGAGCTTAACATCGTCCGAGTGCCTATTCCTTTGGAAATTAGGAGTGGTCTGTTCCAAGTGGTCTGCGAAGCGGAAGCTAGTGATGGTGAAGTCCGCATTCTACGTCAAGGGTTCTGGGGGCATGCTCCTGAACTTCTGGCAGCAGGTGAACCGGTAACGAGTGGAAGAGATTATTTCATAAAAGATGGGCGTCCGCTACCTGTTGTGGGGATGACTTATATGACGAGTGATGTGGCACGAAAATTTCTATTTCTGCCGAACGTTGGGGTATGGGATCGCGATATGGGTCAAATGCGGAAGGCAGGGATTAACTGGATCCGAACAGGAATCTGGACTGCTTATCGTAATGTGATGCAAGACGATGGTCATGTTTCAGAAGAGGTACTGCGAGCGATTGATGCCTTTATCATGACGGCGAAGAAACATGATCTTCAGGTGACTTTCACGTTCTTCTCCTTCACACCGGAAACGTGGGGAGGGGTAAATCCTTATCTGGACCCACAAAGTGTAGAAGCTCAGAAGCGGTTCATTCGTTCTATTGTATCTCGTCATAAAGCGTCTTCGAATGTAGATTGGGATCTTATTAATGAACCGTCGATGTTTGATCCGGCACGGATTTTCTCGGATGGTCCGAGTTCATGTCATGATCGTTTCGAGCAACAAGCTTTCATAGAATGGCTTCGACATAGACATGAGGAAATCGAAGTGCTACAAGAACGTTGGAATATGACACCCGCACAACTTCCTGACTTTGCATCGGCAGGGCTGCCAGAAGTGAAAGAGATGAACTTCGATGTACAGGATATGCACAGTGCTAAAAGAGGGACACGTTGGCTTGATTATTGCTTGTTCTCCATGGATATGCATAACCGGTGGGTGAAGCAGTTATATGACACCATTAAGGAGCAATGTCCAGATCAGATGGTTACGGTTGGGCAGGATGAAGGGCTAGGGGCGCAGCGACCTTCACCGTTCTTCTACGAGGAGGCGGTGGATTACACCACTGTACATTCCTGGTGGTTTAATGATTATCTGGTGTGGGACGGCATCTTTGCCAAGACACCTAATAAGCCAAACCTAATTCAAGAGACTGGCGTCATGTATGTAGAAACTCCTGATGGACGAGCCAAACGTTCGGAGCTAGAGCTGCGAAATCTTCTCGAACGTAAATATGCCTATGCGTTTGGAACTGCTGGTGCGGGGGCCATACACTGGATTTGGAATACGAACTTCTATATGGATAATGCGAATGAATCCCATATTGGAGCATTGAGAGCAGATGGAACCGAAAAGCCAGAGGCGGATGTCTCTTATGACTTCGGGAAGTTTATAGAAGGCATTCGTGACGTATTTGGAGATCGGAAACTGGAAGAGATTGCTGTGGTGTTTCCGTATTCGAATGATTTCTCTAACCGGAAGCTGGCTTTCGCGGCTACAACAGAGCTTACCCGTATTCTTTCATATGATCTAAAGATGCCTTTCAGAGGGGCTTCTGAATACCACCTAGATGATTTAGAGAACCATCCTGTGAAGCTTATTATACTGCCAAGCGCGCATAACTTCGATGATGCAGCGATGGTAAGGTTGTTACACATCGTTGAAGAGACAGGTGCGGTATTGCTTGCTACAGGCCCGCTCGACATTGATGCTTACTGGCGTTCTTCAGAGCGCTTAAGTGATATTCTTGGCAAGCGTGAATTGCGTAATGTGCGCCGTGAAGAAGTTCTTAGCCTTCAAGGCCAAGAACTACCCGTCTCCTTCGGTTACCGACGGATTGCTGAGGTATCGAAGGAAACGATAATTCACGAATCAGTTGGAAGCGGAAGCTCTACTATAGACTCAGTCATAAACATCCCGCTTGGCAAGGGTCGACTCCTATGGAGTCCACTGCCCGTTGAATTGAGCGACCGAAGTGATACTACGTCTGCACTGTATCGTTATGCGCTCCATGCTGCTCATGTGGAGTGTGACTTGGAGTGGATTAGCGGAGGGGACTTAGCTGGTATCTACGGACGGAAATTGAGTTTTGCTACGGGAGCTCTCTTCACCTTCGTATCGGAATATGCTCAGGATGCGAAGATCGAGGTAAAGGATTCAGCCACTGGCCGAATCTACGCGTTCTTGTTGGAACAGGAACGTTCAGTCCTCTTTGCTACGGACTATAAAGGTGATCTTCTTGGCGTGTATCGCCAGCAGGAAGTCGAAATCCATGTAACTTATCCACATCTACTACATTAAGCATCTTAGTAGAGAGTACGTATTGCATATAAGGAGGTCTTCACATTGGAAAGTTCAGATAAATCTATTAAACCTCAGACTGCCCATATTATTTCTCATACTCACTGGGACAGGGAATGGTATCTTCCATATGAAAAGCATCATGTACGGCTTATTAAACTGGTCGATGAATTGCTGGATCGATTGGATGAGGATGGTGAATTTAAGAGTTTCTTTCTTGATGGACAGACGATTATTCTAGAGGATTACCTTCAAGTTCGTCCAGAGAATCAAGAGCGTCTACAAAAACATATTACGGAAGGACGCCTTCTAATCGGTCCTTGGTATATTCTTCAAGATGCTTTTCTTACCAGCGGAGAGGCAAATGTGCGTAATATGCAGATCGGCCATCAGGATTCGAAACGTTACGGTGAACCATCTAAGATCGGTTATTTTCCGGACACCTTTGGTCTAGTAGGTCAGACTCCACAATTAATGAAGCAATCAGGCATCAATAATGCCTTTTTTGGAAGAGGTGTAAAACCGACTGGATTCAATAATACAGTATCGGACGGTGGATATGAATCTTCGTTCTCCGAGCTGATATGGGAAGGTCCAGATGGATCGAAAGTACTTGGAATTCTATTTGCGAATTGGTATTCGAACGGAAACGAAGTGCCAGTAAATGAAGCAGAGGCAAAAGAGTTCTGGGAGAAGAAGTTAGCAGATGCTCGAAAATTTGCCTCTACAGGTGAGCTACTATTCATGAACGGCTGCGATCATCAACCAGCTCAGCTAGATTTGCCGGCGGCTATTGAAACTGCGAAGCGGCTATATCCAGAAATGGAGTTTATCCATTCCAACTTCCCTGATTACCTTAAGGCTGTAGAGGATGTAATGGATCACAACAATTTGTCGACCGTAAAGGGTGAACTGCGGAGCCAGCACACTGACGGATGGGGGACGTTAGTGAATACCGCGTCTGCTCGTGTCTATTTGAAACAGATGAATCAGGAAGGGCAAGTCTTGCTTGAAAAGGTGGCCGAGCCACTTGCTTCATTCGCACATGTATTGGGCAAAGATTACCCTCATCATCTGTTCACCTATGCCTGGAAGACGTTAATGCAGAATCATCCTCACGACAGCATTTGTGGCTGCAGCGTGGATGAGGTACATCGCGAAATGGTAACCCGGTTTGATAAAAGCCGTCATGTAGCAGAGACCATTGTTAATGATAGTAAGCGCATGATCGCTGAAGCTGTGGATACGTCTGGTTTTGCAGCATATGGTGAAGAAGTGCTTCCGCTAGTAGTCATGAATATGTCAGGTTGGAGACGCACGGGTACAGTGAGCGTAGAAATTGATGCGGCACGTCTATATTTGCGAGAGGGTTTCTCTCTAGAAGAAACGGCCAGCCGTATGAAAGATATTGACTTAAACGGTCGTGAATTAGTAGACGATCAAGGGAATACCATTACATGCCAGATGGTGGATTTGGGTCTTCAGTTTGGTTATGATTTGCCTGACGATAAATTTCGCCAGCCCTATATGTGCCGCCGAGTAAGACTTACCTTTGAAGCTGTGCAAGTTCCGGCGCTGGGTCTTCGTGCATATGCGTGGGTTCGCCGTGCAAATGCAGAGTTGCCTATAGCGCCTGAATCTTTGCTTCAAGGGGATCGGGTGTTGGAGAATGAGGCCATCAAAGTAGTGATTCATGATAATGGTTCATTTACGATGAGTGACAAAGCCAGTGGCATGACCTACCGGGATCTTGGTGTGTATGAGAACACAGGTGATATCGGGAATGAATACATGTATAAACAGCCAGAGGGTGAACAAGCTTTAACGACCAAGGGACTACAGGCGAACATTTGCGTTCTGGAAAATACACCTTATCGAGCATCTGTAGAAATTAAGCATGACTGGGAGATTCCAGCCTCAGCAGATGATAAGCTGGACGAGGAACAGCGTGCTCTTGTGTACTACCCGGAGCGGAAAGCGCAGCGCAGTAGTGACACAGTCATTCTTAAACTTCGTACCGTAATTAGCCTGGAGCGGGGCGGGAAGGGGCTGCATATCGAAACGACGATAGACAATAAAGCCAAAGATCACCGGATTCGTGCACTATTTCCGACAGATTTGAACACCGCCACACATCATGTGGATTCGATGTTCGAGGTTGCGGAGCGGAATATTGAGCCAGCTACAGAATGGATGAATCCGAGTAACACGCAGCATCAGCAGGCCTTTGTTGATATCAGTAATGAAAAAGCCGGTCTAACCGTCGCTAACTTTGGATTAAATGAATATGAAGTGCTAAGAGATGGTCGTAACACCATTGCGATTACACTACTCCGTAGTGTGGGTGAATTGGGAGACTGGGGTTTGTTCCCAACTCCAGAAGCGCAGTGTCTCGGAGAGCACGTTGTACGTATGGAGCTCATCCCACACACAGGAGATGGTATAACCTCAGGTGCTTTTGCTGAAGCGTATCAATTCCAGATTCCTTGGGTCGTATGTCAGACTGACGTACATGAAGGAGCGATTGCTCCGGTGTATACGCCATTCGAATGGGAGAGTCAGGAGCTCGCATTTTCCTCTCTAAAAATGAACGAGCAGACTGGAGACCTACTGCTTCGCTGGTACAACATGAGTCAGCAGAGCACCGACCTGACCATCCGTTCAACGATACCGCAGCAGTATTTCTATAAGACGTCGATCCTGGAAGAGGAGAGCCACCCACTCTCTAGCGAAGAGAAAGGTAGTTCGGCCTTACAGATCAGTCCATGCGAAATTGTAACGATTGGTATCCGGAGATAATAGGAGTATAAAGACGATAGTTAACCTAGGCATCAGCTTGGGAGCTATCGTCTTTTTTTTCAAAAAAAAGATTGCCAAATATAACTAATAAAATTAAAATTAGTTTGTATAGAAAACTTGGTTTTGTATAATGTTTGAAGGAGGTGCTCACATGGACAAAAAATATTGGGTGCCTGCTTTGGAGAAAGCAGACGGGATTCTACGCCTTGTATCAGAGGAACCCTATAAGCATCGATTAATTGATTTATCCATTCAGCTTGGTATCCATAAGAGTTCTATGTATTCTATTTTGCAGACAATGGAAGTACTTGATTGGGTGAATAGAGATACTAACGATACTTATGCCATTGGCTCCGCTACGGGAAGGTGGGGAGATTCCTACTTGCAAGGTCAGGACTTAATCTCATCATTTCACCGAGAAGCTACCGCCACAAGAGATCGTTTGCAAGAAACGGTTCAGTTGGCCAGACTTGAAGGTAATGAAGTGTTGTATCTAGCTAAGGAGGAAGCGCCGACTATGGTCAGGCTAGCATCCGGCCCCGGTATGAAGTTCCCTGCTCATGTGACTGCACTTGGGAAATTGCTCCTGTCGTTCATTGATAATAAAGATCTGGATTCATTGTACCCGATTCAAGAATTAACGACCGCTACAGAGTATTCATTGAAAACGAAGGCGGATCTGGTTAAGCAACTACGAATCATTCGCGATGAGGGGATTGCTTTCGATGAGCAGGAAGTTATCGTTGGGTTCAGCTGTGTTTCAGCCCCCATCCTATCTAAATCAGGTGAGGCTATCGCAGCAGTGAGCTGTACCATGCAGCAGCATATCTGGGAGATAAAGAAGGATGTTGCGGAGGCTGAAATTCGTCATTTGGCGAATCGGTTATCGCTATACCAAGGAGGCAATCATTAATGAGATTAGCCAATAAAGTCATCTTAATTACGGGCTCGGGTTCAGGGATCGGGAGGAGCACGGCATTGCTGTTTGCTCGTGAAGGCGCAACTGTAATTGTGAACGATTTAGATGAAGCTAAAGGCATAGAGACTTTGAAGGATATTCATGCAGATGGAGGAAAAGGTCATTTCATCCATGCGGATGTGACCCATGCTGAATCTGTAGAGCAGATGGTAGATCAAATCATTGAACAATATGGCCATATAGATGTGCTTTTTAACAATGCAGGAATTAGCGGGGTAGGCGCTTTGCATGAAGTTGAACCGGATGCATGGGAACGGGTAATTCAGGTCAATATTCGGGGTGTATATTTGCCCTCCAAATATGTGCTTCCTCATATGATGAAACGAAAATCTGGCAACATCATTAATATGTCCTCTTGCGTCGCAGAAATCGGGCTCGCCAGAAGAGCTTCTTATTCAGCTACCAAAGGAGCGGTATTGGCCCTGACGAAATCCATGCAAGTAGATTACGCAGCATACAATATTCGTGTAAATGCCCTTTTACCAGGTACAATCCTAACACCGTTCGTTGAGAATTACTTAAAAACCTCTTACGATAATCCGGCAACTGCGATTGCGTCAATTAAGAAACGTCAGCTTAGTGAAGAGCTCGGCTTACCTGAGGATGTTGCCCAAGCAGCCTTATTTCTTGCTTCGGATGAATCGAAATTTATGATGGGTTCTCCTCTCTATATTGATGGAGGCGCAACTTTTGGGAAAAATGCCTGAACAGCATTAAACGATAAAAGGAAGGGGAATTAATAATGAAGTTATTAACATTCGTTAACAATGGCGATTACCAATTGGGGGTCGTAACAGAAAAAGGAATACTGGATATTACAAGCGCTTTAATAGATTTGCCTACACAGCATGGGTATTCCGTACCTATGACCGTTCACGAAGTCATTGACGGTGGTGAGGCAGCGGTTTCGAGGCTGGATCAATTCACAACTCAAGCACTAGATATGGCTGGAGAAGACTGTTCATACCTATTAGATGAAGCGAAGTTGACACTCGGTCCATGCGTGACTCATCCAAATAAAATCATCTGCGTCGGTCTTAACTATCGAAAGCATGCGGTGGAAACGTACGCAGCGATTCCTGAGTTCCCGATATTGTTCAATAAATTCAATAACACGTTGACGGGACATGGCGACGATATTCCCCTTCCAAGAGTGACGAAAAAAGTTGATTATGAAGCAGAGCTTGTTATCGTTATCGGCAAATCAGCTAAGTACGTTACGAAAGAGGACGCGCTTATCCACGTATTTGGTTATTGCAACGTAAATGATTTGTCCGCACGGGACTTGCAACTAAAGACTCAGCAATGGCTGTTAGGCAAGTCATGTGATAAATTCTCTCCTCTTGGACCTTATCTAGTTACAGCGGATGAAATCGAAAACCCGAATGATTTAGAGATTAAATGTACAGTCAACGGAGAAATCCGCCAGCACTCCAATACGTCAGACATGATTTTCCAATGCGATGAGATTGTAAGTTATATTTCGCAACATTTGACGCTTGTGCCTGGAGACATCATTCTGACTGGAACTCCAGAAGGCGTCGTCCTCGGTTATCCGGTGGATCAGCAGATTTACCTGAAGGATGGTGATATCGTCACGATTGAGATTGAGAAGCTCGGCAAGCTGACGAATCGGCTCGTTAAGGAAGACTGAGAATGTACTCATTTTGTGAGGTGAAAGCATGAGAATTGATGCACATCAGCATTATTGGCAATTAAGTCGAGGCGATTACGGATGGCCTACACCAGAAGTTCCATTACTATATCGAGATTTTATGCCTGATGACCTGACAGAATCATTACTACGACATGGAATCACGAAAACGATTGTTGTTCAAGCAGCAGCTACTGTTGAAGAAACTGAATTTCTTCTAGGTTTATGCAAGACCTATGATTCAATAGCTGGTGTTGTGGGGTGGCTAGATTTAGAGCAGGAAAATTTTACGGAAACCTTTGAACTTTTACGTAAAAATCCTCATTTTATTGGCCTCCGATTAATGCTTCAAAGTATTGATGCTGATGAATATTTGCAACGTCCTCATGTTATTCATCATTTAAAATGGTTAGAGACGATGGAATTCCCTGTTGATTTATTGATCCATGCTGCACAATTCCCAGCTGTATTGAAATTGCTCAAGCTTATGCCAAATTTACATGCGGTCATTGACCATATAGGTAAGCCACAAATTTCCCAGCAAGAAACCTCACCTTGGCAAGAGTGGGTTACAGAGGTCGCGCAATATCCGCAAATGTATTGCAAACTTTCAGGTATGGTTACCGAAGCAAATGTGGCGGCCTGGGTAGAATCTGACTTTAACTTTTATATCAAACATGTCATACATGCATTTGGATTAAACCGGGTCATATTCGGCAGTGACTGGCCAGTGTGCCTGCTTGCAGCAAGCTATGATCAAGCAGTAAGCATTTTGTTAAACAATTTACCTGAAGCGCTTACAGAGCAAGAATTAGACGATGTTTTTGGCAATAATGCGATCCGCTTTTATCAATTGGAGACAACACATTTTATTGAAACTGGAGTGTAGCCTATGCAATTACAAGGGAAAGTCGTTATTGTTACAGGCGGTGGCTCCGGGATTGGCGAAGCGACTGCCAAATTATTAGCTAGCGAGGGCGCTAAAGTGATCATTGCGGACTGGAATGATGCTGAAGCAAACCGAGTAGTAAAAGAAATCCAATCAGTTCATTGTGGGAATCCTATTGCTTTTGCTGTGAAAACGGATGTTTCATCGGAGATAGAAGTTAAACAATTGGTAGAACTAGTTTTAAATAAATTTGGCAGGATTGACATCCTATTCAATAACGCCGCTGTGGTATTACCGAAGTCCTTGGAGGATATCTCTGAATCAGAATGGACTCGTACCTTAGATATCAATTTGAAGAGTGTCTATTTGATGATTAAATTCTGTATTCCTTCTATTAGAGAAAACCGCGGCTGCATTGTGAACATGGCTTCATTAAGCGGATTGGTAGGCCAAAAGCAAAATCCGGTATACTCGGCTTCAAAAGGCGCAATTATTGCAATGACTAAATCATTAGCGTTAGATTATGCGAGCGATGGAGTTCGTGTTAATTGCATATGTCCTGCAGGTGTAATAACGCCTTTATTAGAAGAGTGGATCGGTCAACAGCCCAATCCGGCAGTGACAGTACAAGATTTGATCGATATGCATCCATTGGGAAGATGTGCCTCAACGGAAGAGATAGCTAGAGCCGTGTTGTATTTAGCGAGTGATTTATCCGGATTTGTTACGGGTGTAGCGCTCCCTGTTGATGGTGGAGCATCCTTAGGTTATTAATGAGTTATTGAAAGGGAGGGACGGAATGACTCGATATGGGAGTGTTATTCATGTCAAGGATGAGAAGCTAGAAGAATACAAAGCGTTACATGCATCTGTATGGCCAGAAGTGTTGGATAGATTAAGGAAATGCAACATTAAAAACTATTCCATTTTTTATAGAGACGGCTACTTGTTCAGCTATTTTGAATATACAGGGGATGACTATACGGCTGATATAGCCATAATGGCAGCAGATCCTCGTACACAAGAATGGTGGAGCTTAACAGATCCTTGTCAGTATCCAGTGAAGTCTGCATTAGAAGGTGAATGGTGGGCGAGTATGGATGAGGTTTTCCATTTGGATTGAGTAATCATTTCATTTAAAGCTAGGGAGATGAAAAAATGAAAATTACAAAAGTAGAAAGCTTCGTCTTACACGTTCCGATTACGCCACCAATTACGGATGCAATTAATGTTGCTACGCATTGGGGACTTGCGGGCGTTCGGATTTTTACAGATGAGGGTTTTGAGGGGTATGGGTATACAGGAACTTGTGCACATGGTGATGATATGATCGTTGATACGATTGATCGTTATTACGCTCCTTTATTAATTGGCAAAGATCCGTTTATGGTGAAAGAAATTTGGGATGAGCTGCGTTTTGGTAAAATGCATTGGATTGGTAGAGCGGGAGTTACTCATATGGCGTTGGCTGCAGTAGATATTGCACTTTGGGATATTATGGCGAAGGCTTCCAATAAACCGTTGTGGCAGTATCTTGGCGGACATAAATCCAAACAAATAAAAGCTTATAATACAAACGGCGGCTGGTTGAACTGGTCCAAAGAACGTTTGATTAAGGACGTTACTGAAATTGTTGAGCAGGGCTTCACTGGAGTTAAAATTAAAGTGGGTAAAGCAGATTCACATGAGGATTATGATCGTTGCAAAGCTGTTCGTAAGGCGATAGGAGATCAAACCCTCTTCATGATCGATGTGAACCAGCAGTGGAATATCAATACAGGAATGACATGGGGGAAGAAGTTAGAGGAGTTTGATTTGTTCTGGTTAGAAGAACCCTTAAATCCAGATGACATCATGGGACATAAGAAGCTGGCCGATGCATTAAATGTACCTATTGCGTTAGGTGAACATGTCTATACGAAATATGCATTCCGGGATTATATCCATCAAGGGGCACTCGAATATTGCCAAGTAGATGTAACGCGTGTTGGTGGGATTACGGAATGGCAACAGGTTGCAGGTTTAGCCGCTTCATACGATATTCCGATTTGTCCGCATGTTGGTGATATGGGGCAAATTCATCAGCATTTGGTTGCAGCAACACCAGGTGCGATCATGCTGGAATATATTCCTTGGATCCGCCATATTTTTGTGGAGCCGGCTACTGTAGTTAACGGGCACTACATACTTCCTCAAATGCCGGGTGCATCAACGGAGATTATACCAGCGCTATTTGATCAGTATCGCGTGAGATAATGAAGTGATGGAAGCTTTGATTGTTGCCTTTTAAATAAAGCTTTAAGCCTGCGCTCATAAGTACTTGACAGCTATACAGTCTTTCCAGTCCAACAATTCGGAACATATGAACAACAAACCCCGCTTTATGCATGTTATATGCAATAAGCGGGGTTTGTTGTTTTTAGCATTTGAGTCAAGAAGAAGACTTACTACGTGTTGGGGAGCTGAGATGATCAATCTGCTCGTCTAGAACGGTGCTGGCTTTGCCTAAAAATTGTGAAATGAGGGCAAGTTCTTCATCCGTATAGGAAGCAGCCAATTTAACCATAGCGGTATGAAGCGGCAGGTAGGTGTCAATAATATCTTCTTTGTTTTCATACAAGGGGACAATGATTACTTTACGGCGATCATTAGGGTCATTTTGTCTGCGAACGTATCCGTTTTTTTCGAGACGATCTATTAATGCAGTAACGCTACCTGTGGCAAGTCCAGTTAGTTTGGACAGCTCTCCAGCGGTAATTGGGCCTTTTTCACGCAGAATATCCACAGATAAAAAGTCATTATTGTATAACCCAAGAGAGGCGGCTACGTTTTGCTGGTATACCACCGTTCGGGTTCCCAGACCACGCATGAGTAAGGTGAATTGTTCTTGCTCTGGTGTAGGTTGAGCTTGTTCATGGCTTGACAAAGGATAACGCCCCTTTTAAAATATTTATATCTCGTCAATCAAGATATTTGATTATGGAGTTGTTTTAAAATATGTTATTTTACAAATACATTCTATCGAAATCAGCATACTTTTGCAAAAAGAGTAGTAAATCTGTAGCATTGGGTTAAGCGCGACTGTCTGGATCATAAGGATGATATGAAGCAAAGAATCTAATGAAACCCACCCATTAAATAAAGAGGACGGTTATTGAGAACATGGACGAGAAAAGGTTAATTATCTTTTTTGACAGCGGAGACACCATTGTTGATGAATCAACTGAAATTAGGGATGAAGAAGGAATTGTATTGAGTGCGGACCTGATTCCAGGAGCAGATGTTACGATTCAGACCCTGCATGAGAGAGGATACACGCTTGCTCTGGTTGCAGATGGCGATGCGCAATCCTTCAAAAATGTATTTAAGCAGCATGGACTAAACGATTATTTCAGCGCCATGATTATTTCCGAGAATATCAAAGCAGTCAAGCCAAGCCCGCGCATGTTCAAGGCAGCTATTGGTGCGCTTGATTTGTCTGAAGCGGATTTCTCCCGTACCGTTATGATTGGCAACAATCTTAGCCGTGACATGAAAGGGGCCAATGCGCTAGGCATCACCAGCATTTTTCAGAGCTGGACGCCCCGTTATCCCCATGAGCCGGCAGATGAGTCTGAGCGTCCGACGTATACAGTTAGTGAGTCGCTGCAATTGCTAGAGTTGATTGAGAGGCTGAACGCTGAGCTCAAGTAAGCTGGAAGTCGTTCATTATGCTATTTTTCCATATTTAAATACAAAAAGAGAAACCCAAGGTCATGAGAATGACTGGGTTTCTCACCTTTCTTAATCAATCCAAGAGTTGCGAAGCAATCGTATGATCTAGCAGACTAATAATCTAGAAGCCGTCCATGATCATGCCATTGACCGTACATTTTATTTTCTTTAGTATTTGTTATAAATTTATCTAATTTACTCTTAAATAATTCTGGTTGATGTGTATTGCTTTGTATCGTGTCGATCCTGACTCTTTTATAAAGGGCTGGAAAGACTAAGAAGTTCTCATATATCTGCTGTTCCTCTTGTAGCCTTTGTTCTATAACCCTATCGACTTTAAAAGAAGCGAGATTCATATCCGCAGTACCTTTCTTCCTTCGTCACTCATTAACCCCAGTTTATCGAGGCGGCGGACACGTTCTTTATTTAATTCTGTCCAAGAGCTTCGTTTGCTTCTTGGAGACAGTCGCTGCGCCAGCTCCGTTTCAGAAACTTTCTTTTTCACTCCATCGATCCATCCAAAGCACAAACATTCCTCAACCACATCCAAATATAGCAATGTTTCTGGGTTTGGCGTCATACTTACGAGTACCCAACAAGATTTTTCAGTCTTACAATTTTCCTGAAGCCAAGCTCTTAAAGCTTTTCTCGATTTCGCGGTAATTAGATTTTCAATATGCATAAATTAAATAGCTTTCGCAGGCACCTGATACCAAAAAAGGGAATAGTCATTCATGGTGGAAGCGTGTCCTAACTGACGTAACATAGTAGATATATTACCTCTATGATAAGTCCCGTGATTGACGGCATGCAGCACAATTTCTGATAGGCGTGTTTGGCGGATTCCAGCGAATGGGTTATCAAGTAGAATAGTCTGCTCCAAATCGGTTTGGTTTTGTAACCATTCTTTGTATTGTTCAGATAGCTGGGCAAAAATATTAGCGTATTCATCAACCGAATCTAGAATGCTCATATTTAGCGGGATACTTTTTTGAAAAGCATCAGGCATGATTCTTCCCAAGATCGTTTGGTTCGCCCAAATGTGGTAATTAAACATTTCTACTGGATGGTTGGTCATTGTATGATCTCCTTTTGAGTTGTGATAGATTATTTTGTAGCTGTAGTTAATATAAAAGAAGAAGTATGACAGCAGACTGTCATACTTCTTCATAAAGATTTAGGGTGTTTTGCAGCTGCTTTTTTAAGATACCTCGCAGTGCAAGAGGCTCGAGGACTTCAGCTCCGCTGCCGAAACTTAGCAAAATTGACCATAGCCAGCGGGCTTCTAATGGTTCATACACAGGAATTCGCATCGTCATGCTCTCATCGGTATGAAATTCCTTATCCACCTGGTGAAATTGATCCAGCGCTTCTGCCAAAGCCTCAGGTCCCACCCGGATTACGACTTCTTCAACCTGATCGGACCTGTTTGAACAACCGGCCTCTATGGGTACCTCATGTTGGGAATGAAAGATATCCTGTGTCAGAAGCAAATTCATCATCCGGGATAGCCGGAACTCTCGATAAATCCTGTCGTTCACGGCAATAACCATAGATGTACCAGTTGCTATATTTAAAATGAAGCTTTACTGGTTCCATATCACGGGTTGTGCGTTCGTTTTTTACATTGATGTAATCAAAACGGACACTATTTCGTTCCGTAATAGCCGTACGTAAAAGTGAAAGTGCATCGGGATCCATACGACGAGTTTCAAAATCCACCGCTAGACCAGAAGTCTGTTGCTCTGTTCCAATCGTTTGCAGCCGTTCAATGGTTCCTTGCGCTTGCTCGTCTTCAAACACGGAAGAGAGACTGTTCAGCACGGTAATCAGAGAAGTGACATCATAAGAACGGAGAAGGCTTTTATCCATTTTATATCCGTCCAAGATGCCATATCCGCCTTTAGTTCCCTGATACGATACGACCGGGATGCCTGCGGCACAAATGACATCGATATCCCTATAGATAGTTCTCTGGGAAACCTGAAACTCTTCAGCCAGCTTGGAGGCAGATAAAACTTCGTGGTTCAACAGCTTGTAGATCATAGAAATCAAACGTTCCAATTTCATTTGTGTATTCCCACCCATTAGTCCATTTCGTGTTACTGCATGATTATAGCATAAATTTTTCAAGCTAAATTTTGGGGAGGATTTTGGTGGTGTTGCACAGGAAAGTACTAATTGTACCTCACAGAGAAAAAAAGATTGACAAAATATGGATTATGGGTTAACTTGTGAATATAAAATAAAATTATTCATAAAACCATAAAAAGCGAGTGGACTTATATGCCTAAAAAATTCATGGAACAAGAGAAAGAATGGATAAAACATAAGTTGTTAACAGAAGGGCGCCGCTGTTTTGAAATACATGGCATTAAAAAAACTAGTGTTGAGGAATTAACAAAAGCCGCCGGGATTGCGCAAGGTTCGTTTTACATGTTCTTTGGATCGAAAGAGGAATTGTTCTATCACATATTACTTGAAGAAGAACAACGAATTCGGAGTACAATGTTCGATTCATTTAGCGTAGGCGTGCCTGTAAGCAAGGAAGAAATCAGATTATTTTTACTGAAAGCTTTTCGCATGATGGAAGAGAGTCCGATCGTACGCCAGATGTTCGTAAGAAGCGAAATGGAGCAGCTATTAAGAAAGTTACCTAATGAGTTGTTGGAACAAAATTTTACAGAGGATAAAGACTTTTTTATTCCTTTCATTAAGTCTTGGCAAGCAGAAGGTATCATGGCTGGGATTGACCCGGAATTAATCGTGAGCATGATTCGCTCTGTAGTCCTTCTGTCTTTGCATAAGGAAGAGATTGGTGATGAACGATATCAGGCAACTATAGAGCTTTTGATTGGGGTTCTGGCTGAGGGGATGACTTCTTTGAAAGATAATAAGACTGGGGGAGAATGAAATGATCGAAGTGAAGGAGCTTCATTTTACCTACCCAAAAATTAAAGAGCCAACCCTTAGTGGACTTAACTTTTCCATACCTCAAGGAGAAGTGTTTGGTTTTCTCGGTCCTTCGGGAGCGGGTAAAAGCACAACACAAAAAATACTAATTGGAGTCTTGAAAAATTATCTCGGCAGCGTTAACGTAATGGGCAAAGAAATAAGAAACACCGGACCGGAGTATTTTGAGCGAATAGGGGTCGCTTTTGAGTTTCCAAATTTCTATTCCAAGTTTACTGCGCTGGAAAATTTGCAGCTATTTCGGTCTCTGTATTCAGGGAAAACAGCGGAACCGAGGTTTCTCCTGGAGCAAGTAAATCTCACTGAAGCAGCAAATTTGAAGGTCTCCCAGTTATCGAAGGGGATGAAGATGAGACTGAATTTCTGCAGAGCACTCTTAAATGACCCACAAATTCTATTTCTGGATGAACCTACTTCCGGGCTCGACCCCGTCAATGCCAAAAGGATGAAGGAGTTAATTCTGGAAAAGAAGGCAAATGGGACAACAGTAATCATAACAACACACAACATGCAAGCCGCTGAGGAACTCTGCGACAGGGTCGCTTTTATCGTAGACGGTCAGATTAAGTTGATTGATTCTCCTCGGGAGCTTAAGCTTCTAAATGGAAAAAAACGAGTGCGGCTAGAATACCGCCATCAAAATGAAGTTAGAAATGAGGAATTCTCACTTGATGATATAGGGGAGAACGAATATTTCTTAAAGCTTGTTCGTGAGCATCCAATAGAAACCATTCATTCGCAGGAGGCGTCTTTGGAACAAATCTTTATTGACGTAACTGGGAGGCAGTTAACATGAGATTCAGATCTGCGTTTGCCTTTGACATCCGGTTTCAATGGCGGCATGGGTTTTATTGGATCTACGTCATTATCTGTACGTTTTATTTGGTATTGCTGCATCTTATTCCTGATCATTATCGAGAACAAACGATGTTGTTATTGACCTTTATCGATCCGAGTGCTTTAGGGCTTATTCTCGCAGGGGGGATTGTGCTGCTGGAAAGAGACCAGGGCATCCATGATCCTTTATTTGTTACTCCGATTCGTGTTAGTTATGATGAACGAAAGGCAGCCCCTGTTCGCACACCGTAGGTTAAAATGGAAGTTAAAAGGACAACCATTTCAGAGCTACATGCGAAAGGAGCTGTTACTATGAAGAATACCATAAAA
>NZ_CAKMAB010000038.1:0-57277 GCF_924513355.1 Paenibacillus pseudetheri | reverse complement strand
TCAAGATGAGATTTCCCAATTAGTAAGACCCCTTGAAGACGACGAGGTAGATAGGTTGGAGGTGGAAGTGCAGTAATGCATGGAGCTGACCAATACTAATCGGTCGAGGGCTTATCCTATAACATAAAACGCAAATTCAATTCGGATTCAGTTTTCAGGGAGTCAAATTCCTGTTTGGATTGCTGTGGTACTGATATCGTTTGGAGAGATACCCAAGTGGCTATAAGGGGACCCTCTGCTAAGGGGTTAGACTGCGTAAGCGGTGCGTGGGTTCGAATCCCACTCTCTCCGCCATTTTCAATCCATAGCATTTCTAATTATTGTGGCGGTGTAGCTCAGCTGGCTAGAGCGTACGGTTCATACCCGTGAGGTCGGGGGTTCGATCCCCTTCGCCGCTACCATAATACCTGGAGGCTTAGCTCAGCTGGGAGAGCATCTGCCTTACAAGCAGAGGGTCGGGGGTTCGATCCCCTCAGCCTCCACCATTATTACTTTTTAGAATTACTCTTTACACCGTGCCGGTGTAGCTCAACTGGTAGAGCAACTGACTTGTAATCAGTAGGTTGGGGGTTCAAGTCCTCTCGCCGGCACCATTATTATCAATGCGGAACCGTGGTGTAGTTGGCCTAACATGCCTGCCTGTCACGCAGGAGATCGCGAGTTCGAATCTCGTCGGTTCCGCCATTTTTTCCACAAGACTAGGGTGGGAAGTTTAATACTACCACTTTATTTTTATGTCAATTTAATATGGCTCGATAGCTCAGTCGGTAGAGCAGAGGACTGAAAATCCTCGTGTCGGCGGTTCGAATCCGTCTCGAGCCACTTTTCCCTGGGGGATTAGCGAAGTGGCCAAACGCATCAGACTGTAAATCTGCTCACGTACGTGTTCGGTGGTTCGAATCCATCATCCCCCACCATTTATGAGCCATTAGCTCAGTTGGTAGAGCACCTGACTTTTAATCAGGGTGTCGAAGGTTCGAGTCCTTCATGGCTCATCCCAAACAGAAAGTCATCACCTTATGGTGGTGGCTTTTTTTGTGTTTTTGGTTGTATTATAGTAGCGCGCTACTGTAGCGATTAACATAATATAAGAGAATATGCTAAAATAGGCGAAAAGAGCAAAAGTGGTGGAGCATGGTGACTATGGATAGTGAGACATTGCGGAAAAATTTAGAGCAGCTCACCGGAAAGAGAACCGGAATCAAGCAGTTAGGGAGGCAGCATTCAGCTTCTCTTTTTAGCATGGGATTAGAAGGACAGGATCAGCTGGTAATCCATGAGGGTCATCTCTGGGCACCTTTATATGAGAGTGAAGGACGTATAACCGCTGTTTGGGTAGAAATGGAGGGGCTCACCTCTCTGGAAGTACAACTGGTCAACTATGCAGTTCGAAATTTTGCTATTGCACTCAAAGCTACAGGGCTTAGAGAAGAAGGTGAAGTGGAGGCGCGGCAGCTTGGCGCTTGGTTGAACACGGAGTTAGAGCAAGAGAAGAATGACACTGAAATACCCGATGAGATTACCCTAAAAGGACGTCTATTCGGAGATATGATTCCATTCCTCCTTAGTAGTGAGATTGCCCATAGTCCACAGATCTCTTATCGTTCGCTGATGAAATTACTGCGTAGCTATTTTGAGAACGAAATTCTTCTTATTCCCCTTCAAGAGAAGGAATGGTTAATTTTAGCTCGTAAAGAATTACTTACGGGCGGAGATGATAAGGATGATGAAGAAGAGAGTGTAGATGATCTTCTAGCACAGACTAGTATGGGGTTACATGAGCTGATAGCTAGTGAATGGGTAGGGGTATTCCATTTGGCAGTAGCTCCGGCTATAGTCCCTGTTAAGGGATTGACTGGGTCTGTAGCTTTGCTAAGGGAGACGATTGTACTCGGTCGTATTTTTCAAGTAGGAGAGTATATTCATTTACCTTGGGAATTGCATTTGGAACGTCTGGTTAACAGCATTCCTGTTGTACGCCGCAAACAGTTGCTTGGACAAATTGGTGACTATTCCTCTGTACTATCAGATAAAGAAATGCTGCTGACTTTGGAGACTTTCTTTGAGATGGACTGTAATGTAAGTGAAACCGCCAAGAAGTTGTATATCCATCGTAATACGCTGCTGTACCGTCTGGATAAGATAAAACAAGAGACTGGAGCAGATGTACGAAGCTTTGGGGACGCTGCTATTGTGAAGCTCACTATGCTTTTGTATAAAGTGACGAAAAGGAAATAGGTTTTTTGTGAACCTTACAAATAGCCATAGTGTCCCGACTGGGGTAATATAAATGTACAAGGAAACAGAATTTTTATATTAACTAATTAATAATTAACTCGAGGGGGAAATACAATGGCAGGCGTACGTTTAGAGCATATTTTCAAAAAATACCCGGGTTCAGATAAAGCAACAGTAATCGATATCAATCTTGATATTAAAGATAAGGAATTTCTAGTATTGGTTGGACCTTCCGGTTGCGGTAAATCCACAACTTTGCGTATGATCGCTGGGTTGGAAGAAATCTCCGAAGGTAAAATGTACATTGGCGATCGTGTAGTTAATGACGTTGCACCTAAAGACCGCGATATCGCGATGGTATTCCAATCCTACGCCCTGTATCCGCATATGAGCGTATACCAAAACATGGCTTTCGGTTTGAAACTTCGTAAAGTGAAGAAGGATGAAATCGACAAGAAAGTTCGCGAAGCTGCTAAAATTCTTGATATCGAGCATTTGCTAGATCGTAAACCAAAAGCGCTTTCCGGTGGTCAACGCCAACGTGTCGCTTTGGGACGCGCTATCGTACGTGATCCACAAGTCTTCTTGATGGATGAGCCTCTTTCCAACTTGGACGCTAAACTTCGTGGTCAAATGCGTGCTGAAATCACTAAACTGGTTAAGCGCCTTGAAACTACTTGTATCTACGTAACGCATGACCAAACAGAAGCTATGACAATGGGAGATCGCATCGTAGTTATGTATGATGGTATCATTCAACAAGCAGCTTCCCCTGAAGAGTTGTACAATGAACCTACAAACTTATTCGTAGCTGGATTTATCGGATCCCCTACAATGAACTTTATCAATGGTACTTTGTCCGAAGTGAGCGGTTCTATCCGTTTCCGTGCTGAGAACCTTGATGTTGAAGTACCAGGCGGAAAAGCTCAAATCATCCGCAACAAAGGTTACATCGGTAAAGAAGTAATCATGGGCGTTCGTCCAGAAGATATCCATGAAGAGCCAGTATTCTTGGAAGCTTCCCCGAACACAATCTTCACTTCATTGGTTGATGTTACTGAAAACCTTGGTCACGAAATGCTCCTTTACTTGAGCGGCCTTGGTAAATCTACTGTAATCGCTCGTGTAGATGGACGTTCCACTACTCGCGAAGGCAGCAAGCCTAAATTGGCTATTGATATGAACAAAATTCACTTCTTTGATAAAGAATCCGAAGCTAACATTTTGTTGGGATAAGATTGTAAAGATCTTTTCTCTCTTGATAAAGCCACCCGAAAGGGTGGCTTTATTGTTTAGATGGACCTTGTTTGGTTAGGCGCTAAGATTGCATTCATAAGCGTTATCAATTAAGATAGCAGGAGAATTACCTCCGGAATGTAAAGAGATCGCTGCCAACCGGACGCAGTAAGCGGACAAATACCGCAGGTGACGAAAGGACGAAATTACATGGCTAAGAAAGTAAAAGTATCTGAATTGGTACAGCATTTTCAATTAGAGGTTATTTCCGGCCAGGAAGGTCTAAAGAGACCCATTACGGTCGATGACCTGAACCGCCCTGGACTAGAGATTGCTGGTTATTTTGAATATTATCCAGAAGAACGTGTTCAATTGTTAGGCAAAACAGAACTCGCTTTTTTCTCCATGCTGCCCGAAGCTGAGCGGAAAAGTCGGCTTCGTGGAATTTGTAATGACAACACACCTTGTATTGTAATTACACGTGGTTTGGAAGTGCCTCAGGAGTTAATTGACATAAGTAATGAAAAGGCCCTTCCTGTGCTTCGCAGCTCCATGGCTACGACTATTTTCTCCAGCCGTTTGACGAGCTTCCTAGAAGGGAAATTAGCTCCTACGGCGACTATTCATGGCGTACTTTGTGATGTATATGGTGTAGGTATGCTAATTACGGGTAGTAGTGGGATTGGTAAAAGTGAAACAGCTCTTGAACTTGTAAAACGCGGTCATCGATTGATTGCTGATGATGCCGTAGAAATCCGTCAGACTTCAGATAACCAGTTGCATGGTACAGCCCCTGAGTTAATCCGTCATTTACTGGAGATCCGTGGAGTAGGTATCATTAATGTAATGACACTTTTTGGTGCGGGTGCCATTCGTAATCATAAACGGATTACACTTGTTGTTAGATTGGAAGCTTGGCAGCAAGACAAGCAGTATGATCGACTTGGACTTGATGAGGAAACGACACGGATTATTGACACAGATGTCCCGCTAGTAACGATTCCCGTACGCCCAGGACGTAACCTTGCAGTTATTATAGAGGTTGCAGCGATGAACTATCGCCTGAAACAAATGGGCTTTAATGCAGCCCTGCAGTTCACTAATAAGTTAACTGCTACCATATCTGAAGATATGGATGATCTCGATTAGGAGTGTGAGAGAATGTTCCCATTAGCACTAAATCCTATTGTCTTCTCCATTGGATCACTGCAAGTACACTGGTACGGATTAATACTAGGTTTCGGTGCACTCGCGGGGTTATTTCTTGCGATCCGCGAGGGCAAACGGTTTGGTATACCACAAGAATTCTTTATGGATATGCTGCTGCTAGGTGTGCCTTCGGCCATTATTGGGGCACGGATTTACTTTGTAGCGTTTAAATGGGAGGATTATAAGGATAATTTAATAGATGTCTTTAAGATCTGGAACGGTGGTATTGCCATTTACGGTGCGTTAATTGGAGCCATTATTTGCGGGATTATTTATTTCCGCTATAAAGGCTATCCCTTCTGGCGTATCGTTGATATTTGTGCACCTGGACTACTTGCGGGTCAAATGATTGGACGCTGGGGAAACTTTGTCAACCAAGAGGCATACGGCAGCGTGGTTGAAGAGTCCTTTTTGCGGGATAAACTGCATTTACCTGACTTCATCGTGAACCAAATGTACATAGGGGATGCTTTTCATCATCCGACCTTCTTGTATGAATCTCTTTGGAGCTTACTGGGGATCGCGCTACTAATGGTCCTTCGTCGCCAGAAGTTTGTGCGTGCCGGTGAGATCTTCATGTCTTACTTTATATGGTATTCTATCGGTCGTTTCTTCATTGAAGCCATACGTACGGACAGCTTGGCCTTTAATGGAAGTGCAGGCTTGGCATCCTTGATGAACGGATTGTGGAAACCGATGGAATGGTTAGGTTTTGAACAAGGATACTTGGACCCAAGCTATGGAAATATCCGTATTTCTCAGCTGCTTGCTCTATTGATCATCGTCGCAGCTGTACTGCTTATCATTATTCGTAGGGTCACCGGAGAGCCTAAAGCACATTATTCTGATCCTATCGTATGTACTAAACCGATCAAAGCAGATACCATAGTGCCTGAAAGCGCAGTAAATACACCGCAGAAAGCTCGTCAAGCGACTCAACCTGAGCAAGGACAGCCTGCGGATGGTGATAAGAAGGAGCAGTAAAGCTTATGATAGAATGCGTTCTTTTTGATCTAGATGGAACGATTGTCGATACGAATGAGCTAATTATTAGTTCGTTTATGTACGCGCTGAAGGACAATGGTCTAGCTCCACCCACTAGGGAAGAGATTATTCCGCATATGGGCACAACCCTTCAGCAACAGATGAGAGTCTTCTCTGGACTTGAGGATGTAAGTGGTGCGCTTGAGAAATCTTACCGTTCTTATAATTATGAACATCACGATGAGTTAGTACGTCCCTTTCCTCAAGTGAATGAGACAATGGAAGAGCTCTTACGTCGTGGAATTAAAATGGGGATTGTGACCACAAAAATTCGTCCAACAACGATTAAATCGCTTGAGATGTTTGATTTGCTAAAGTACATGGATACGATTGTGACGGTGAATGATGTTACTAAACCAAAGCCACATCCAGAGCCTGTTCTGACAGCAGTCAATAACCTTGGCGTTGATCCTCGTAAAACTCTCATGGTGGGTGACAGTACAGTTGATATTCAGTCAGCAAAAGCTGCTGGTGTATATGCGGCGGGAGTATCGTGGTCATTAAAAGGCGAAGAGACTCTCCGCAAGTATGATCCCGACTATATCATCCATAACATGAAGGATATTATAGAAATTGTGGAGCGAGGAACGAGTGAATCGTGAGAAACGTAACCCGATATCCTGTAGAAGGTCATAACTCACTTTGGTACATTTACCGTACGGTCAGCCCGTGGAAGGGTGTCCGTAACTTTATTTTTATTCAGATTGCCCGTTATTGCCCGATTCTACCGTTAAAGAACTGGATCTATCGTCGGATTCTCGGGATGAAGGTAGGCAAACATACCTCCTTCGGTCTGATGGCGATGGTGGATGTATTTTTTCCGGAAAAAATAACGGTGGGTGAGAACTCTATTATCGGTTATAACACGACGATTCTGGCGCATGAGTATTTAATCAAGGAGTATCGCCTGGGAGAAGTAGTGATTGGTGAAAATGTATTAATTGGCGCCAATACAACGATTCTTCCCGGTGTAACCATCGGTGATTGGGCAGTTGTTGCCGCAGGATCAGTAGTACACAAGAACGTGGCGGCTGGCTCTTTTGTAGGAGGCAATCCACTGCGAGAGCTACGCCCAGCTTCAGCGGAAGATTCTTCGGAACAAGTGTAAAAGATGCTTCGTAAACCCTGCAGTTTCATATTGCGTTTTTTTAGCGCAGGATCTGCAGGGTTTCTTGCGTCTTGGAGAAGCTTATTAAGAAAACTTTAAGGTCTTCTTAAGTTTTTTATTCGGATGTAGGCGGTATAATTAACCTTAGTAATCACGTAAATCCCACGCTAGGCATTCAGCATCAAATATCAGAATGTAAATTCAGCAAGTGCAGACTTCCTGGTATGTTCAGTTTCCACATTCCGCTTAGCGTCTCTATGAACAGCCATCATAGTAGAGAAGAGGAATTTAATATGAATACTGTGAGACAGGAAAGGCTGCCCCAGCTGGATATTTTCAGAGCTCTAGCTATATTAGGAGTGCTGCATGTGCATGCCTCATCTTTTGCTGCTGGAGAGCAGGCACTGCATTCTCCTTATTATTACTGGCTGAACTGGATTAACATTTTCTTTAAATTCGGTACGCCCTCATTTATTTTCCTTAGCAGCTTCGTATTGTTTTATAATTACTATGGTCGTCCTGTGACACGCAGCTTGATCATTAATTTCTACCGTCGGCGATTAAAGTATATCTTACTGCCTTATTTGCTAGCTTCTATGGGATATTATGCACTAACTCTATATGTGAACGGACGATTGATGCAGAACTTTGGAGATAACTTGTTAAGCTTTTCTAGAGCGTTATTCTCGGGTTCCGCATATGCGCATTTGTATTTTGTCTTTATTAGCATTCAGTTTTATTTGCTTTTTCCAGTGCTGCTTAAGCTACTGCAGAGTTCCCGCTTCTTAATGAAATGGGCGATACCGGTGGGTCTGGCGCTTCAGTGGGGTTTTATTTTTTGGAATAAGTACGAACTGCATATTGTTGAAAAAGGAAGCTTGGCGATCTCCTACCTGGCCTATTATATGATGGGTGCTTATATCGCCATTCACTTTGAGAAGGTGAAGCAGTGGCTGATAAAGCCATGGAGAGAGCTGGCTGCAAAGCAAAAAAGATGGACTGCCCTATTAGTGAGCTTGTGGTTAATTGCGGCCTTTATCCATGTGCAGCTATGGTATGTAGCCCGCCATTTTGGGGTGTGGACGGATTCGCTGTGGTACGAGCTATTATGGAATGTCCATATGATGTTATCAGCATTGGTTCTGTTGTACGCTACATTTTTACTTTATCGTAAGGCTCCTCGTGTGATCGTTACTTTCTTGACTCGTTTAGGTGAGTTGTCATTTGCAATTTATTTGATTCATCCGCTATTGCTGGCGATATATCGCAGGTTCCGATACCATATTCCCCTGGAGTCGCTAACTTATGTTTTCTTCATCTATGGAGGACTTGTAGCTGCACTGGGAGGAAGCTGGTTCATGGTGCAGTTTGCTTTTCGCCGAATTCCTAAGTCATGGATCTTTTTGGGAAGTGTTCCTCGGTCTCTAGAGTCTAGTTCCAAGGTAAAGTCAGGACATGCCTCGGAGGAGATGAGGAAGGTTAATACTTGATTAGGCATCATTTTGATGCGGAGCTTAACAGGAGGAAAGATTATGAGACAAAAAGAAAGAATTCCGCAGCTGGATATTTTCCGAGCGATTGCTATTTTCGCAGTGCTAGCTATTCATGCTACCTCGCGAACGTTGGCGGAGACACTAGGTACAAACATGTTCCATCCGTTCTTATTTATTAATAAATTCAGCCAGTTTGCCGTACCTTCGTTCATATTTTTGAGTGGGTTCGTGCTGTTCTATAACTATATTGATCGTCCTCTGGGCGGAAAGACGCTGGGGAAGTTCTACAGTAGAAGGCTGCTTTATATTATTGTGCCCTATGTACTATTCTCGCTGCTATATTTCGCATTAAAAATGACGGCGGGTCATACATGGAGTTTACCTCCTGGGGAGATGGCTTCTAAGCTTTGGAAGTATTTGTGGACAGGAACAGCATATACACATTTGTATTATATTATTATCATTATTCAGTTTTACGTATTGTTTCCGCTCATTTTGTGGTGTCTGCAAAAGGTTCGTCATCTGGCGGCTTGGGCGCCGCTGATCGGATTAATTCTACAGTGGGGTTTTGTGCTGCTGAATAAATACATGACTAATCACGGGTATTGGCAGTTGTCGAAAGGCAGTCTGGCAATTACTTATTTCTCGTATTTCTTGCTGGGTGCTGGAATTGCAGTATATTATCCTTCTTTGAAAAAATGGCTGGTACCTTCACGTGAAGGCTGGCGCGCCGGTAGAGGTCTGGTATGGATTACGTTGTGGTTGTTATGGATCGTAGCAGGGGTTGTTCATGTTGAGCTATGGTTTAACAACTATACGAAGAAAACAGTCATCAATAGTTTATGGTATGAGGGTTTCTCTAACCTTCATGCGCTACTCTCTTGTGTGGTGTTGCTACAAGTCTCCTTCTTATTGTACGGAGCGGGCCGAAGCTTGATTACAAGACTGTTGTTATCTGCCGGAGCCTGCTCTTTCGGAATCTATTTACTGCACCCGTTACTGCTATTTTTCTATAGAAAATTACCGTTTCACGGAGGTTCACTTGCCTATACCGCAGCGATTGCTGGGGGCTGGCTCTTTGCGTTGTTAGGTTCATGGCTAGTAGTGGCTTTTGCCTTCCGATATTTCAAATCGACTTGGATCATCTTCGGCTCGGGTCCAAAGAAAGCGGAAACGAATTCCAAAGGTGCGTAACCTAGTTATGCGTTAATGGTAATAATGAAAGCGTCGGTCTTCCACCATTGGGTGGATTGACCGACGCTTTTTTTACCTTATTCTCCCGAATGTTCACGCTGAAATTCTGCAATGGCTTGATATTGGCTTTCGAGACTACGGTAGACAGAAATATAGATCGGTAGCAGCTGCTTGTATATTTTGGTATGTTCATCCATTGGATCATGCTTGTAGGTTGAACCAATCATGTCAAACACCACATCAAAGGAATCTACACGACCCGTAGCATAAAGGCCAAGTACAACTGCACCGAGGCAGGAGCTCTCGATGCTCTCCGGAATGATAACCTCCTGATCAAAGATATCAGCCATCATCTGCCGCCATACTGAGGAGCGGGCGAAGCCACCTGTGGCAAGGATTCTGCTTGGGCGTCCGATTTGCTCTTCCATCGCGAGCAGAACCGTATACATATTAAAGATTACGCCTTCTAAGACCGACCGGATCATATGCTCCTTATGGTGGTTCATAGTAAGGCCAAAGAAGGAACCCCGAGCATCCGGATTCCACAGCGGAGCTCGTTCCCCGGTCAAGTAAGGATGGAATAACAGTCCGCCGCATCCCGCAGGAACCTGCTCTGCAATGCGAGTCAGAACCTCGTAAGGATCGATGCCTAGTCGTTTGGCGGTTTCAACTTCAGAAGCCGCGAACTCATCCCGTACCCAGCGGAACAGCATCCCACCATTATTGACGGGTCCTCCGATTACCCAATGTTTTGGGGTTAAGTTATAACAGAAGGTCCGTCCTTTGGGATCGGTGAGCGGGTGATCCACTACGGTACGAATTGCTCCGCTAGTTCCAATCGTAGCGGCTACTACACCGGGTTCAATTGCACCTACACCGAGGTTGGACAGGACGCCGTCACTGGCGCCAATAACAAATGGGGTTGTAGGAAGCAGCAGCAGCTCCTCCTCCAGACCAGGGAGCAGCCCTTGCATGATCTGTGTGGTGGGAACAAGCCGCGAGAGTTGATCCGCAGTAATATGAGCAATCTCCAAGGCTTCTTTATCCCATTCTAGATCCTCCAGATTGAGCATGCCTGTGGAAGAGGCAATGGAATGATCGATGACGTATTCGCCAAAGAGTCTTGCGAATATGTATTCTTTTATGGAAATGAATTTATAGGTTTGGTAGAACACGTTGGGCTGCTCGTCACGAAGCCACATTAGCTTGGTGATCGGAGACATTGGGTGTATAGGTGTTCCTGTACGTAGATACAATTCATGACCGTTCAGCTCATCCCTCAAACGAAGTGCGCACCCGGCACTGCGATTATCAGCCCATGTGATGCAGGCAGTTAGGGCCTTACCCAGTTTATCAACTGCAATGACACTGTGCATAGCTGAACTGAAGGAGACGAATAGGATTGCATCCGCAGATACACCGCTTTGCCGCATAACATCAGAGATAGTATGGAAGACTGCATTCAGGATTTGCTCTGGGTCCTGCTCCGCTATTGAGGGTGAGGGCTGATGTAAAGGATATCCTACATTAGCTTGTGCAGCTATGGCTCCTTTTTCCTCGAAGAGAACTGCTTTGGTACTTGTAGTTCCAATATCAACGCCAATCATATAGGATTTAGTCACGCATTAGCCCTTCTTTCTAGTTGTAAGTAGATTTTTAGAACACTAATTACAGAATTATGAAGTACAATCATATTAGCTCATTATAGTATTGGATAAACGTAGAGGCAAAATAAAGGGATTGCCAAGTATTCGTTCGAAGTACATAAGTATTTATTTCGGAATCAGATTTTCCTTGCGAGCCATTCAACCTAGATGGACAAACTTAAGCATACAAGCATTTGAAATGAAGTTATAGCTTTATCCCGTTTGATTGACGAAAAAGCGGTGAACATGATACGATATTGAAAATACTTTAATTTGCTACCACTTTACCATAGTAAAGTTAACATAAACAATATCTAATGATAACTGACGAGGTGAACAATGAAGATGTCCAAACCAAAGGGATTTGAGAAGCCGTCTGGCGTTCGGGACTATCTGCCCCGGGCCGTAACGAAATTGCGCAAAATTGAGAACGATGTCCTGCATTGCATGAGTCGCTGGGGTTACCAGCAAATGATGACTCCAACGCTAGAATATTACGATACGGTTGGCGTGGCTAGCTCTACGTCTGACCAAAAGCTTTATAAATTGCTCAACAATCGTGGTCAGGCGCTAGTGCTTCGTTCTGAAATGACAGCTCCAGTCGCCCGTGTGGTTGCATCTCTTTTGAAGGATGAGCCATTGCCATTGCGGTTGTCCTATCACGCTAATGTTTTCCGTGCCATCGAAGAAGAGGCAGGGCGGGAAGCGGAGTTCTTCCAGACAGGGGTTGAGCTGGTAGGTGATGATTCACCTGAGGCCGATGCAGAAGTAGTGGCGCTTGCGATTTCATCGCTGCAGGCTGCGGGTGTGAAGTCTTTTAAAATCGCTATGGGACATGTAGGTTTTTTGAATGGTTTATTTCAAGAGGCACTTCCGGAATTACCGGAGGTTCAGGAGGAGTTGAAGAGTCATTTGCTGGGTCGCGACTATGTCTCTTTCCGAGAGACCCTACGGCGGCTGGATCTGACGGAAGCTCAGAAGAATGAACTGGATGGACTGTTACGTCTGCGTGGAGGCAAGGAGATTTGTGGCCAGGCGCTGGAGCTTAGCGATCATCCGCTTGCCCGTCATTCGATAGATCATTTATGCAAGGTGTGGGAGGTGCTGGTCTCTTACGGCGTATCCCAGCATGTGTTGATCGATCTGACGATGATCGGGGACTTTTCCTATTATACGGGAATGACTTTTGAAGGCTATGCAGCGGAATTAGGGTTTCCGGTATGTAGTGGAGGCAGATATGATAATCTCCTTCAGCAGTTTGGGCGTCCGATCCCTTCCACCGGTTTTTCCTTAAAAACGAATCGTATTCTCGATGGTGTGGCTGGAGCAAACGAAGAGGAAGAGCTGCCTATCTTGATCCAATATGATGCTACTCGCAGAAAGGAAGGCCTCGAAGAGGCAACACGTTTGCGGTCAGAAGGCCACGCGGTAGTGACTAGACTGGCAGCAGGTCCAGAAGAACTTGAAACGGTGAAGCGCCTAGATACGGACACGGTCGAAGCAGAGGGTGTGCGGTACGGCGAAATTTATACCTTCGTATCTTTTGTAAGTGAGCATGGCTGAGATATCGCTAGCAAGCTATAACGCCTTCGGTGTCCTTATAAGGACGATAGCGTTTATGCGAGAACTATAAGGATAAAGCATAGCGTGAAACTTATACTTTCTTATAATTTGAAAATGAGCGGTTAAGATAAATTTTGTATGGAGATGGAAAAGGAGGCAACTTAACGATGGCACAGATTTTGAAGGTCGCTATGCCAAAAGGTCGGATTTACGAAAAGGCTGCTGAGCTGTTCCGCCAAGCAGGTCTCCCGATTCCACCGGATGGTGAGGCATCCCGCAAGCTTGTTATTCCGCTGCCTGAGGCAGGCATGGAGTTTATATTAGCTAAACCAGTAGATGTACCTACATATGTAGAATATGGTGTGGCCGACATTGGAATCGTGGGCAAGGACGTATTGCTGGAAGAAGATCGTGATGTATATGAGCTGCTTGATCTTGGCATCGCTCGATGCCGGATGTCGATCATTGGATTGCCGAACTGGCAGCCGGGGATCCAGCAACGAGTAGCTACGAAATATCCAAATGTGGCATCAAAGTATTTCCGGGAGCAGGGACAGCAGGTTGAGGTCGTGAAGCTGAATGGTTCAATTGAGCTTGCACCGCTGATTGGTCTCGCCGATCGTATCGTGGATATGGTAGAGACGGGCCAAACGCTGCGGGATAACGGATTAATTGAAATGAAGAGCATATTCGAAATTACGAGCCGTCTTGTGGCGAATCGTGTGAGCTATCGGATGAAAAATGAAGAGATACAGCAGTTGTGTGATCGACTGCAGACGGTTATAGGGGAACCTAATTTGCGGTAGGTGACAGATGTTAAGGGGTAAAGGGAGGAACCAGCGATGAAGGTTGTATCGAGCAAGGATTTTAAGCTAGAGCGGGAAGTGGAGTATGGAACACCGGAGCAAAATAAGGCGGTAAAGGAAATCGTGTCTGCGATTAAAAAAGAAGGAGACACGGCGCTTCTTCGCTACACGGAGCAATTTGATCGGGTCACGCTTACGCCGAATCAGCTGCGGGTAACTCCGGAAGAGCTTCAGGCAGCATATGGTCGAGTAGAAGAATCCTTCGTATCAGCTATTCAAGCGGCTGCTGCCAATATCCGGGCTTTTCATGCTAGACAGAAACGGAATTCGTGGATGGATCTGCAGCCCGATGGTACGATTCTGGGACAGATTATTCGTCCGCTGAAGCGGGTAGGGGTATATGTTCCTGGTGGTAAGGCAGCTTATCCTTCCTCGGTGCTGATGAACGTGATCCCTGCGCAGATCGCAGGCGTGCCAGAGATCGTTATGGTAACCCCGCCATCCACCGGCGGCAAAGAAGGGATTGATCCTTACATCCTGGTTGCTGCTGCTGAAGCAGGAGTGAATGAGATCTACCGTGTGGGCGGAGCGCAGGCGGTAGCTGCTTTGGCTTTTGGTACGGAGAGCATAGCGCCGGTAGATAAAATATGTGGGCCCGGCAACATATACGTTGCGCTAGCGAAACGCGAGGTATATGGTGCCGTGGACATCGACAGTATCGCGGGTCCAAGCGAAATTGTCGTGCTCGCAGATGAGACCGCTGAGCCGGCCTATGTCGCAGCGGATCTGCTCTCGCAGGCTGAGCATGACGAGATGGCCTCCGCGATTCTGGTCACGCCATCGCAGAGCTTGGCGGATAGCGTGGCTGCCGAAGTGGAGCGTCAGCTACAGGAGCTGCCGCGACAGGCGATCGCCCGTTCATCCGTAGAAAATTACGGGGCGATCATTGTTGTGGAATCTATGGAGGAGGGAATCTCCGTAGTGAATCGTTTGGCACCAGAGCATCTAGAGATTGTTGTCGAGGATCCAATGGGCCTTGTGGGCAGCATCGAGAATGCTGGGGCGATCTTCCTGGGAGCGTATAGCTCGGAGCCTGTGGGCGACTATTTTGCCGGACCGAATCATATTATCCCGACCAATGGAACGGCACGATTCTCGTCGCCAGTGGATGTGGATGATTTTATAAAGAAATCAAGTCTGATCTATTACAGTAAAGAAGCCCTCCTGCGGGATGGGAAGACCATTATAGAGCTGGCGCGTCGAGAAGGGTTAGAAGGTCACGCACGAGCCATTGAGATTCGACTCAAGAACGAAGGAAAAGGTGGAGACGGATATGGAGAACAATAATGAACAGGCCTTGCGCCAAGCAGGATTAAGCCGTAAAACAAACGAGACGGATATCAAGCTGTCTCTTAACGTAGATGGAAGTGGAGTTTCCGAGCTGGAGACGGATGTTCCTTTTCTAAATCATATGCTGGACCTGTTTACGAAGCACGGCCAGTTTGACCTGTCAGTACAGGCGCGCGGAGATATCGAAATTGATGATCACCACACGGTTGAAGACATCGGGATCTGCCTAGGTCAAGCGCTGCACGAAGCACTGGGTGATAAAAAAGGAATCAAACGTTATGCGAGTGTTTTTGTACCGATGGATGAGGCGTTGGCGCAGGTTGTGATCGATATCAGCAATCGCCCGCACTTTGAATATCGCGCAACATATCCTTCACAGCAGGTGGGTAGCTTTTCGACGGAGCTTGTTCAGGAATTCTTATGGAAGTTCGCGCTGGAAGCCCGGATTACGCTGCATGTGATCGTACACTACGGTTCTAACACACATCACATGATTGAGGCTGTATTCAAGGCGCTCGGACGGGCGCTCGATGAAGCGACACTGATTGATCCACGTGTGAAGGGTGTGCCTTCTACGAAGGGAGTGCTGTAGCATGACTGTTGCAATCGTCGATTATGGCATGGGCAACCTGCACAGTGTGAGCAAGGCGGTAGAACGTCTCGGTTATGAGTGTGTAGTGACGGGGGAGGCCGAGCAAATTCTCGCTGCTGATAGTGTCATTCTGCCAGGTGTCGGTGCATTTGGCGATGCGATGGAGCAGCTGCGGGAAAGTGGTATGGATCTGGTAGTCAAACAGGTAGCTGCCGGAACCCAGCCGCTGCTAGGAATCTGTCTTGGTATGCAACTACTGTTTAGCAGCAGTGAAGAGCATGGCAGCCACGAAGGACTTGATATTCTCTCAGGCTCGGTGGTGCGTTTCGCTCCTAGAGATGGCTATAAGGTGCCGCATATGGGTTGGAACAAGCTGAGCTTTAGGCAGCCGCAAAGTCCGCTTTTTGCAGATCTTGATGAGGGTCATGTGTACTTTGTGCACTCGTATCATGCGCTTGTAACAAAAGAGAGTGATCTGCTGGCTGTCACCGATTATGGTTATCCAGTCACAGCTATTGTAGGGCAAGACAATGTGTTCGGCATGCAGTTCCATCCGGAAAAAAGTGGGGAGCTGGGAATCAAGCTGCTGGGGAATTTTTTGAAATATAAGAAAGTATAAGTTTCACAATACACTTTATCCTTATATTTCTCGCTTAAACGCTTACCGTCCTCATAAGGACGACGAAGGCGTTTATACTTGAAATATAAGAAAGAGCGGGCGTAAGCTGCGCAATAAATGGAATATAACGAAAGTGGGGAGCGCCAAATGTCTTCTTTTATTGTATATCCGGCGATTGATATCCGGGATGGAAAATGTGTCAGGCTGCAACAAGGGGACTACAGTCAGGAAACGATATACAATGATAGCCCACTAGAGGTGGCAAAATCATGGGAAGAGCAAGGCGGAAAGTTCATTCATTTGGTGGACTTAGATGGCGCGAAAGCAGGTCATCCTGTGAATGATGCGATTATCGGCGCTATTGCTGCTAATGCTAATGTGCCTGTTCAGGTGGGCGGTGGCCTTCGTAATCTTGCGGACGTGGAAAAATTGCTTGGGCTTGGCGTTAGTCGGGTTATTATCGGAACTGCTGCGATTAACGATCATGCTTTTACCGAAGCGGTATTGGCTAAATACGGTGATAAAGTAGCTATCGGTATTGATGCGCGCAACGGTTATGTTGCGACACATGGCTGGTTGAACACCTCTGAGGTACGTGCTGAGGATCTGGCTAAGGAATTGGCTGCAAAAGGAGCCGAGACGTTCATTTACACCGACATCTCCCGCGACGGGATGATGCAAGGGCCGAACGTGGAGGGCATTGTGTCCATGGCGAAGGTCAGCGGTAAAACGGTGATCGCCTCCGGCGGAGTCACCAGTCTTGATGATCTGTTACGCCTGAACGTGCATAGCGGTAGCGGTGTGGGTGGAGCTATTGTTGGCAAGGCGTTGTACACGGGCAATATTGATCTTTCCGAAGCTTTGCAGGCGCTTGGGCAGAAGTAGTGCTGAGTATGTGCGTTAGTTGACGAACCTGACTAATTAACTCGTTCTCACTCTGTGAAAAGTCTCATTTGTGGTTTTGGTTGTATTTTGTGCAATAGAAAGTTGCTTAAAGAGAGTGAATGCTTGTTTGATTGCACTTTGTACAATCAAAACAATAAAAAGCCCTCATTTTCGAGGATTTCTCAGGAATCTATTGCATGAAATGCATTAGACAGCACAATTTGATTGTTTGAGGTCTATTCTATTGTACAGAGTGCAATAGAACGTTGAACCATGCTGCGGTACGGACATTACTCCTCAGCTGGATGATATAAGTGTACTTCATACAACTATTGTTCCAATTAAGAGCGTGTTTGCTAATTTAATTGTATTTCGTGCAGCTATAAATGAGAGTTGAGCTTAATTCTAAGCTCATTCCCAGATTTAATTGTACGAAATGCAGTTAAACACCTGGTTTGCTGGACGGACGGTGAAATAACTGCACAATGTGCAACTAATTATGCTTATTACTTCATGAGCGCGAGCCCATAGGCCGCCTATACGAATGTGGTCTTACCGGTGTCGCGAGTCCGCATCCTGTTAGGAGCAAGAATCGTGGAAACATAGTGATTATAGAGTGTTTGTCTAGCTTGGGCTTGCAGGCGGCGTAAGCCCGCCGACCCGCAGGGGCAAAAACGTGGAACACGAAGGTGTTATGGGCTTAAGTTTGGGTTTAGGTTTGGACTCAGGTTTGTGGTTTAGCTTTGCTCTTGCAGGAGCACCAAGCGTCCAAGCGGCCCCAGAGGGGTTAGCGATCACAGCTCAAACTCACCTGAGTACGTAATGGTCATGCCCACGTCAACAATCCGGGTGTCCAGAGGGCCGGGGCCCTTGGGGTCCCCCTTGGCTAAGGGGGATTTAGGGGGATCGAAAAAGCCTTTGCAATAAAGGAGGGATTTATTATGTTAGCAAAACGTATCATCCCCTGTCTTGACGTTAAGGACGGACGGGTAGTTAAAGGCGTTAACTTTGTGAATCTGCGCGATGCCGGAGATCCGGTAGAGCTGGCGGCGCTGTATGACCGTGAGGGTGCAGATGAGCTTGTGTTTCTCGATATATCGGCTTCCGTAGAAGGCCGAGCGACCATGATTGAGGTTGTGCGGCAGACCGCAGGTGAGATCGCTATTCCTTTTACAGTGGGTGGAGGGATCTCTACACCTGATGATATGAAGCGGATTCTTCGCGCAGGTGCAGACAAAATCGGTATTAATACAGCCGCTATTACAAATCCACAGTTAATTCTGGAAGGTGCGCGCCGTTTTGGCTCTCAATGTATTGTGGTAGCAATAGATGCTAAATATAACGAGACCTTTGACGAATGGGAAGTGTATACCCATGGTGGGCGCAAGCCCACTGGTATCCGTGCTCTGACCTGGGCGAAAGAAGCTGAAAAGCTGGGTGCAGGCGAGATTCTGCTCACAAGTATGGATGCAGATGGCACGAAAGATGGCTTCGACCTGAAGCTGACCTCAGCAGTAAGCGACTTACTTAGTATCCCTGTGATTGCTTCTGGCGGCGCTGGGAAGAAGGAGCATTTTTACGATGTATTTACGGAAGGGAAAGCCGATGCGGGACTGGCGGCGACCATTTTTCACTATAAAGAGATTGCCATTAACGACTTAAAGGCCGACTTGAAGCAAAAAGGGGTAGAGATCCGATGAGCGAAACAGAAAAGAATACACCCATTAGCCAAAAAGAAGCGCTGGCCGGCATTCGCTGGAATGAAACAGGTTTGGTGCCTACCGTTGTGCAGAATGCTAACACACTAGAAGTTTTGATGGTTGCTTATATGAATTCTGAATCATTACAGCTCTCCCTGGAGAGTGGCCAGACCTGGTTCTGGAGCCGCTCGCGCAGCGAGCTTTGGCACAAAGGTGCAACCTCAGGCAACACACAAGCGATTATCTCCATATCCTATGATTGCGATAGTGATACACTGCTCGTGAAGGTTGTCCCTGAAGGACCAGCTTGCCATACTGGAGCTACGTCATGCTTTTTCCGTGACGTTCCTTTGAATAACCAAGCCGAGGAATCTCAGAAATCGGTAGCTACTAGCCTTACCGATGGTGAGCGGTTTGCTGTTCTGGGTGAGCTGGAGCGCGTGATTGCTGAGCGGGAGGTAGAGCGACCAGAAGGCGCGTATACAACTTATTTGTTCGATAAAGGTGTCGATAAGATCCTTAAGAAGATAGGCGAGGAAGCCTCCGAAACGATTATTGCCGCCAAAAATAAAGACAATGCCGAGCTGCGTCTTGAAGTTAGTGATCTGATCTACCACTTACTAGTACTGCTACAGGAGCGCAAGCTTCCGCTGGATGAGATCATGGAAGAGTTGAGTACCCGCCACGAGCGCCCACGCCGGGACCAGTACTAGGGAGGGAGCTGACGATGCATATCGATTACCACACGCATCATGAGCGCTGCGGTCATGCCGTGGGCAAGCTTGAGGAGTATGTGCAGCGTGGGATAGCGCTTGGAATTCAGCAGCTAGGATTATCCGACCACTTGCCGCTCATCCATATCGATCCCGCTAGCTATTATCCTGAAATGGCGATGCCAATGGCTGAGCTGCCTCGTTATGTGGAGGAGTGTCTGGCGCTGAAGGAGCGCTATCGTGGAGTCATAGACCTGCGGGTAGGGCTGGAAGCAGATTATATTGAAGGCTACGAGGATCAAATTCATGAGATTTTGTCGCCGTATCCATGGGATTATCTTATAGGCTCTGTGCATTTTCTTGGGGAGTGGGATATCACGGATTACCGCCAGGTTCATGGTTGGGAAGGAAGAGATGCGCTAGAGGTGTATCGTCTTTATTACGATGCGGTAAAGAAGTCGGCGTTATCGGGATTATATGATATTATAGGACATATGGATGTTATTAAGCGGTTCGGCTATGGTCCACAGACACCAGAAGGCAAAGCAGAGGTGACAACGCTGGAGCTGGAAACCTTAAAGGTTATAGCGGATAGCGGAATCGCCATGGAGCTGAATGCTTCAGGACTTACCAAGCCATGTGCTGAGATGTTCCCGGCGGAACATCTGCTACAGGAGGCTTTTAAGCTCGGTATACCGCTTACGCTCGGCTCGGATGCACATAATCCTGCCAAGCTTGGTGACGGCTTGCAAGAGGCACGTAGCATGCTTTGGCATACAGGCTTCCGTGAACTGGCTGTATTTGAGGGACGCCGTCGTACCACTGTTCCGTTCAAACTATAATTTATAATCCGCAGGAGGGTATTATGCATCATCAACAATTACGTATTTTTTCCGGTTCGTCGAATCCAAAGCTGGCGGCAGATATTGCAGAGCGACTTGGTGTTGAATTGGGGCAGATTAAACTGACCCGTTTCATGAGCGGCGAGATTTACGTGCATTACGAAGAGAGCATCCGGAACTGCGACGTATTTTTGGTGCAATCCCTATCCCATCCCATTAATGAGATGTTCGTGGAACTGCTCGTGATGATAGATGCTGCTAAGCGGGCATCGGCGCGTACAGTTAACATTATTGTGCCGTATTATGGATACGCTCGACAGGAACGTAAGTCTGCACCTCGTGAACCGATCTCGGCTAAGATGGTAGCTGATGTACTTACGACCGCCGGCGCAACCCGTGTGATCACTATCGATTTGCATGCAGCGGCAATTCAAGGCTTTTTCAACATTCCGGTCGATCATCTGACTGCTCTCGATTTGATCAGCAGCCATTTGAAGGCCAAGGCTATGTCTGATTTGGTCATTGTTTCTCCGGATGCCGGACGTGCATCTATGGCTGAGAAGCTGGCGAATAAGCTGGATTCACCTTTTGCCATTATGATTAAGAAGCGTCCAGCCCATAATGAATCGGTAATCACTCATGTCATTGGTGATGTCGAGGGACGCACACCGATTATTATCGAAGATCTGATTGATACAGGGACTACCATTGTGAATGTGGTAGAGGGTCTGAAAGAGAGAGGTGCGAAGGACAGCATCGTCTGTGCGACACATGGATTATTCTCAGGACCTGCGCTTCAGCGGCTTGACCATCCTTCAGTTCAGGAAGTGGTCATTACGGATTCTATTGCGCTGCCGGATGACCATTCAAGTCGGTTTACGGTCTTATCGGTGGCACCGATGCTTGCACAAGCTACACGTATTATTCTTGAGGGCGGGTCGATCGATAAGCTTTTCAGAGACGCGGGAATTTAATTCCCCGTCTTTTTTTAAATATAAGAAAGTATAAGTTTCACACCATACTTTATGTCTTATATTTCTCGCATATACGCTTACCGTCCTTATAAGGACGCTGAAGGCGTTTATGCTTGTTTTTACGTGAAAAAGTTGCTGTTTATGGAGTGGTAGAGTCTTTCTCAACTTGAGAATCTCGCGGTCACATGTGGTATACTGTGTGAAGATAGCCGCACCCATAAAGGGAACGGAATAGCGATTAAGTTTGGAGCTCCGGTATACCCCATTGGGCGCCGTCCTCCTATTTTTTCGTTAGTATAAAAGGAAGCTTCTTATAAGGGGGTGCCTTGCTTCCATGATGGAGAGAACTTCAGAGTATGAGGAGAATGATAATGTTATTCCTGTCACTCTGAATGCCAATTTTTTCTTTGAAAGAGCCGTTCGGTCCTTGGATCGCTTTCAATATGATAAGGCATTAAAGAATTTTCGCAAAGCTGTAGAGTACGAACCGGAGAACCCGGTGAATCATTGTAACGTAGCAGGCGTATTATCAGAGATGGGTAATTATGAGGCGTCTAACGACATTTTGACCCATGTGCTGGAGAATATTGATCCTGGAATGACGGAATGTTATTTCTATATGGCTAACAACTTCGCTAATATGGAAAGCTATGAGGAGGCAGAACGCTCACTCGTTACTTATCTCGAAGAAGATGTGAACGGTGAGTTTCTGGACGAATCGGAAGAATTGATGGAACTTCTGCAATATGAGCTGGATCGTCCTGCACCGCTTATCCGGATTAAAAGCCGGGAAGGGGTAATAGAGCATGAGCGGGCACGAGCGCTGTTGGAGGAAGGCAAGTTTACACAAGCCGTTACTTTGCTTGAAGAGATTGTGAGCAATACGCCAGACTTCTTGGCGGCGCATAACAACCTAGCCCTTGCGTATTTCTATATGGGTCGTTTTACCAAAGCCAAAGAATGTATTATGCGGGTGCTTGAACAGGACTCTGGGAATTTGCACGCACTTTGTAACTTGGCGATCTTTCTGCAGTACGAAGGTGACCGGGGGCAACTGGCTGGATTGTTACGTTTGTTAGAGACGACCATTCCTTTTCACCAGGAGCATTTGTTCAAAATGGCCACTACCATGGGGATTCTGGGACGGCATAGAACCGCCTATAGTCATTTTCGTCGCCTGCTGAAGGATGAAGAAGTCGGCGGTGACGCCAGTTTGTACCATTACTGTGCGGCAGCAGCAAGTAATAGCGGTCTCTATGCAGAGGCTCAACGTTGCTGGCAAAAGGCTGCTAAGCTGGATCCGGAATCGGCTGTGCCGAGATTTTTTCTGGCCCAACTGCAGCAAGCACAGGGCGAAGGCAAGGCGTTGTCTCCAATCAGCTACAACTATCAGCTCCCATTTCAAGAGCAGCTGAAGCTGTGGAAGGACAATAAAGGCAGCTTTGCCGAAGAGGTGCGGAACAATCCGTTGCTTCGATCTTCCTTCTTCTGGGCGCTCCGCTACGGTGATGCCAATACGAAGCTCCAAGTTACGGAAGCTCTGCGGTGGATCGAAGATGAAGAAATGTCCGAGATTCTGCAAGGACTTCTGAAGCAACAGCCATTGCAGGAAGAAAAGCTTCAAGAAGCTGCACTTCTTAGTCTACAACGACTGATTGGTAGTGTTCCGGAGGAAAATGTACTTCAGGAAGCCAAAGAAGCTTCTACTGCGCGTCTGAAGGGATTGCCGGAATGGAGAGAAGATTGGCAAAAAGTCATCGACCAGACGGTAAGTATGATGGACCGGAGATTTGATGCCGTTCAGAAAAAAGATGCTGAATTACTTTGGAAGCAATTCGTGAGTAGCATATATCCAGATGTTCCTTTTATCCGTCAAACGGAAGGCTGGTGTGCTGCCTTAGAATATCTGATCGCAAAAATGCATAACCTTCCAATCACCTACCGCGAGGTAGCTCAGCGCTACGACGTTTCCGTGTCGATGGTCAGTCGTTATGCTCGGCGTATCGATGATGAATGTAGTTTTCAGGGAAGTGTGAGCGACAGTCTTCCCCCGTTTACCGAAAATATCTAAATTTTTAATGCATAAACCCTATTGTGAGGAGGCCACTGTTATGTACAAAACGATTGTAATCGGAACAGGCCCGGCCGGGCTTACTGCTGCTATTTATCTGGCACGCGCCAACCTTAACCCACTTGTAATTGAAGGGATGCAGCCAGGTGGACAACTGACAACGACAACGGAAGTTGAGAACTTTCCAGGTTTTCCTGAAGGGATTCTCGGCCCGGATTTAATGGACAACATGCGGAAGCAGGCTGAACGTTTTGGTGCTGAATTCAAGAATGGTTGGGTGGATTCAGTGGATTTTTCACAGCGTCCATTTAAAGTGACAGTAGATGGTTTGGGTGTATTAGAGGCAGAGTCGGTAATTATCTCTACCGGTGCTTCTGCCAGATATTTAGGAATACCAGGGGAGCAGGAGAATGTGGGCCGTGGGGTCAGCACTTGTGCTACTTGTGATGGCTTCTTTTTCCGGAATAAGAAGATTATCGTAATCGGTGGAGGAGACTCCGCGATGGAGGAAGCCAGCTTCTTAACAAGATTTGCTTCCAGCGTAACCGTGGTTCATCGTCGTGATGAGCTCAGAGCTTCGAAGATCATGCAGGATCGTGCACGCGATAACAGTAAGGTTGCGTGGGCACTTAATCGTACACCGCTTGAAGTAACAACCGGCGAGTCTGGAGTTAAGGGGCTGACGGTCCATAACAATGAGACAGGGCATGAAGAACTCATCGAAGCGGACGGAGTGTTTGTCGCTATTGGTCATACGCCGAATACCGGATTCTTGGGCGGTCAGATTACGACGGATACCAATGGTTATATTGTGGTAAATCCAGGTACTACTGAAACGAACATTCCGGGTGTATTCGCTTGTGGCGACGTACAGGATACCCGTTACCGTCAAGCGATCTCCGCAGCAGGCACCGGCTGCATGGCAGCAATGGATGCTGAGAAATATCTTGAGGGCACGATGGTACATGACTGGAGCGAAAACTTGGGTAGTTAATTTATCGAGAATTCGTAGTCTAATGACTTGTAAGCAGGCAATCCTTTTCCTAAAGGTTGCCTGCTTATTTGTTAATCAATGCCGATCTTATCAGCACTTGAGAAACTTTACACATATATATCCCGTAAAACATTTCATGAAATCATGGGGAGTGATGAGCATAGATACTATGGATTGGATGAAACAAAGTAAAAGTTTTAATAAGGCTGCGGATTATTACGATGTATTTAGACCCAGTTATCCATCCGAGGTAATTGGTTGTATTGAAGCTAATACCTCTCTTCACGTAGCTTCAAAAATACTAGAAATCGGAGCGGGCAGCGGAAAAGCTACGGAATTATTTTTGAATCGTGGATATGAACTCTTATGTATAGAACCAGGGGCACGGTTAGCGGAAATTGGCGTGCACAAGCATAGAGATAAAAAGTTACAATATGTAGTCACTCGATTTGAAGATTGGGAGGAGCCCCGAAAAGGCAATGATTTGGTGTTCTCTGCTCAAGCCTATCACTGGGTTCCACAACCTGAGGGATATAAGAAATGTGCCGAAGTGCTTAAGCCGAACGGGCATTTAGCTCTTTTTTGGAATTTCTATTTATGCGGAGATAGTAAGTTGGATAAAGAGGTTGCTGAGCTTTGCAATCAATATCATGCTTTTACTATTTCCAGCAAAGAAGAGATAGATAGAAGAATAAATAGTACTTCAGATGAGATATCAAATAGCGGATATTTTGAGGCACCGTCCATTTATAAATTTCCATGGTCTCATAAAGAGGATGTCGATAGTTTCATTGGTTTCTTAAATACTACGAGCTCTTTTCTGGTTCTTTCGGAATCAGAGCAAAATAAATTTATTGCTGAGCTAAGGCTGCTTTTTTCTAACAATGGTGGGGTTGTGTGCAGATATTATATATGCTGCTTGTTTATTTCATCTCGGAAGTTAGAATAACTGTAACAATGTCCTTAGAAAAAACTTGCGAATTTTAAAAATGCGTTTACAATGAAAATATAATGTTAACGTGAACAATTCTTGAGAAACCATTTTGTATTCATTAATTTTAAGTTTAAAATAATTATAAAGAAATCATCTGATTAACTAAATGTTCACGTTAAACTTTGTGTAACTCCCATTCGAATTTAAAGGAGAGCAGCAAAACTCATGAGCAAAAAATTTATGGATGAGAACTTCCTATTGTCGAGCGAGACCGCCATTAAGCTGTTTCATAATCATGCGAAAGATATGCCTATTATCGACTATCATTGCCACCTTAGCCCAAAAGAGATTTATGAGAACAAGACGTTCAACAATATTACCGAAGCTTGGCTGTATGGCGACCATTACAAATGGAGAGTGATGCGGGCAAATGGTGTAGAAGAAAAATACATTACCGGTGACGCCAGTGATTATGATAAGTTCTTGGCATGGTCTAGAACCGTTCCTAAGATTATCGGGAATCCACTCTATCATTGGACACATCTGGAGTTGCAGCGTTTCTTTGGAGTATATGATTTGCTAAATGAGGCTAATGCGCCGAAGATTTGGGATGAAGTGAACAGACAGTTGCAAGGTGAAGGGTACGGAGCAAGAGACTTGATCATTAAATCGAAAGTAACTGTTGTATGCACCACCGATGACCCTGTAGATCATCTTGAATATCATGGAAAAATTAGCAGATTGAGTGGATTCGATGCCAGCGTAGTTCCGGGGTTTCGTCCAGATAAAGCCCTTGAGATTAATCGTCCTACCTTCAAGCCTTGGGTAGATCAGCTAAGCGAAGTCTCAGGAATGGATGTTGAGAATTATGGTCAGTTTCTAGAAGCATTGGAGAGCAGAGTAAGATTTTTCCATGACAGAGCGGGTCGTGTATCCGATCATGCTTTGGATGCAGTAATGTTTGAGCCCGCTACCTTGGAGGAAGCTACGGCTATATTCAACAAAGCGCTTCGTGAAGGCGCTGTAAGCGAGAGTGAAGAGAAGAAATATAAAGGGTTCACCCTTGTGTTCCTCGGCAAATTGTATAGCGAGCTGGATTGGGCCATGCAATTCCATATCCATGCACTACGCAATAATAACAGCGTAATGTTCGGACGACTCGGCCCTGACACCGGCTATGATGCCATTAATGATGGCGTGATTGCTAAGCCGCTGGCAGGTCTATTAGATGCGCTGGATCGTGAGAATGCGCTTCCTAAGACCATTTTGTACTCCCTGAATCCAAATGATAATCATGTCATTGCTGGTCTAATGGGCTGCTTCCAAGGAGGCGGCATTCCAGGGAAGATTCAATTCGGGACGGCATGGTGGTTCAACGATAACAAGGACGGCATGCTGGAACAGATGAAGACGCTCGCTAACCTCGGTGTACTTAGCCAGTTTGTAGGGATGCTAACTGATTCCAGAAGCTTTTTATCGTATACCAGACATGAGTACTTTAGAAGAATTCTATGTGATCTTGTAGGCTCTTGGGTAGAGGTCGGAGAAGCCCCGGATGATATGGAACTGCTGGGCGATATGATTGAGAATATCTGTTACAATAACGCTGATCATTATTTCAATTTCTCGAAACAGGCATTGGTGACTAGGTAATCGATATGATATCCTTACATGGAAGAGCCAAACCCGTTTAATAAGGAAGGTTGACCCATGGCACCTACAATTAAGGATATCGCCAAACTGGCGAATGTTTCACATACAACTGTATCGAGAGCACTTAACAACAGTCCCCTAATTAAAGAAGTCACACGTAAAAAAATTGCCGAGATCGCTGCGCAAGTGGGTTACGTCCCCAATTACAATGCCAAAAGCCTTGTGATGCAGCGATCATATACCATTGGCTTGTTCTTCACGAGTATTGCCAACGGCACAACTTCTGGTTTCTTCTCAGATACGATTCGTGGTGTAAATAGTGTCATAGATGTAGAGTATAATCTGTTCATCCGTGGGATCGATGATTATGCGGAGTATTCTTCTATTCATCGCAAGCGTTTTGATGGAATTATTCTAATGAGTCAAAGCGAAGCAGATAATAAATTCATTTACCATGTAGTACAGCAAGGCATTCCAATCGTTGTGCTGAACCGACAAATTGATGACCGTTCCATTATCAACATCATCTCGAATGACCGGGAGGGCGCTTATAATGCAGGTAAACACCTAATTGAGGCTGGGCATCAAGACATTGCGATCATTGAAGGTGTTGAGGGTTTTAAATCTACGCAGGAACGCAGAGACGGTTTTATAAAAGCATTGATTGACCATAATATCCCTGTGCGTAACGACTATATGAGAAGTGGTAATTACGATATGCAAAGCGGATATGAGGCGATGGGCAAGCTACTGGATTTGGAGAAACCACCGACGGCAGTATTTTGTTCCAATGACGATATGGCGATCGGGGCTATGAAATCTGTGTTCGAGCGGGGGCTGCAGGTGCCGAACGATGTTTCTATTGTTGGCTTTGATGATAGTGGATTTTCGCTATTTGCGAATCCTTCGCTTACCACGGTTAAACGTCCTATTGAGAAGATTAGTGAGCAAGGTGCACGCCGGCTGTTAAGTTTAATCAAGGAACCTATAGAGAATGACGTGCTAATCTCGATCGACACGGAGTTTATTGCGAGAGAATCGGTTAGGAAGCTGTCAAAATAGCAGGTGGACGTATATAGTGACCAATCCTTTACAAAGGTAAAGGATTTCGATCTAAAATGATCACGTGTGCATATATTAATAATATAATATGAATATATAAGGTTTATTTAATTAGTTTATCGTGTTCATTCATGGGATAGAGGAATATACTTTTGAGCAGAAACTGACGCCGAATCCTTTTGCTGCTGAGAATTTGACTTTTAAGGGGTATCGCCGCTTTGACGGACCTGTAGGCATTCGTAATGAGCTGTGGGTCGTGCCTACGGTTGGTTGTGTGAATGGAGTGGCGGAGCAGATCATCAATATTTTTAATATTTTTAAGGCAGAGGTTGGCGATATCGCTCTGTTCGATAACGTGCTCGTACTGAAGCATAACTATGGTTGTTCCCAGCTGGGTGATGATCATGACAATACTCGTACAATACTTGCTAACGCGGTTAAGCATCCAAATGCGGGCGCCGTACTTGTGCTCGGACTAGGTTGTGAGAATAACAATTTGCATATTTTTAAAGACATTCTGGGTAGTTACGATGAGGATCGAGTGCATTTTCTTGTCTCCCAAGAGGTTGGAAACGAGATTGAAGAAGGCGTAAAGCTGCTGAAGGAACTCTACAATAACGTACAGAGCGATCATCGGGAAGAAGTCTCACTCTCTGAGCTGAAGATTGGTCTGAAGTATGGAGGCTCGGATGGCCTGTCCGGGATTACTGCGAATCCGCTTCTTGGACGTCTCTCTGATTATATGGCTGCCCAAGGCGGCACAACTGTACTCACTGAGGTACCTGAAATGTTTGGCGCCGAAAAGATTCTGATGGAACGTGCTGCAGACGAAGCTATTTTCCACAAAATTGTTGATCTCATCAACGACTTTAAGCAGTATTTCATGGACTATAAACAGCCGGTATATGAAAATCCTTCCCCAGGCAATAAAGCCGGAGGGATTACTACGCTTGAGGATAAATCTTTGGGTTGTACTCAAAAATCCGGTAATTCTACGGTAATGGATGTACTCAAGTACGGAGAGCTTATCACTAACAAAGGCTTAAATCTTCTTAACGCGCCGGGCAATGACCTAGTGGCTTCGTCGGCTCTGGCTGCTGCTGGCTGCCAATTAGTGATCTTTACGACCGGGCGGGGAACGCCATTCGGTACATTCGCGCCTACGATGGAGGTATCGATGAATACGCCTTTGTATGAAGGAAAGCGTCATTGGATTGATTTTAATGCGGGTGTGTTGGTCGAAGATGGTTCTCCAGATGAGGTCCTGCGCGACTTCATTAACTACATTATCAGTGTGGCTAGCGGGGAATGGGTAAATAATGAGAAGAATAATTTCCGCGAGATTTCCATATTCAAAACAGGTGTAACGCTATAATAAATGATTAATTACGAATCAGGCTGTCCCTTATGCTTTTTAAGCGTAGGGGGCAGTTTTTTATTTCACACTAATACGTAATCCTTTGTTAAAAAGAACAACAGCCTCTTTCTTCTAATTTAGTGATTGCAATCACTATCGCCTCATATGGCCTGTGCTAATCTGTTATTGAGAATAGTTCTCACAAAAAGGAGAAGAGTTACATGGAAAAAGTGCTGCGAATGGATGAGTCCATATTCGATATGGTATCACGGCATCCGGAGGTCATCGAGATTATGGTAGAGCTGGGCTTTAAGGACATTGCTAAGCCAGGCATGCTGCAGACCGCTGGCCGTTTCATGACCTTATCCAAAGGAATCAAGTTAAAGAAAATGGATTTCGACACCGTGAAGTTAGCATTTGAACGACATGGCTTCGAGATTATGAAATAAAGGAATCTATCATCAAAATTTCATTAAGGAGAGATCAATAATGAGTGAACTGATAAATAACCGCGAGGTTGATGTACCGGAGCAAACTCGTCGCCAAGCCATGCTCAAGGAAATTATTAAAGAACTGCATGCAGGGAAAAGCGTTGAAGAGGTTAAGGCACGCTTCGAGGAAGCTGTAGGCGATGTTACTGTTACGGAAATCTCTGCAATGGAGCATTCGTTAATGACTGAAGAGGGAATTCCAGTATCCGAGGTACAGCGGCTTTGTTCGGTGCATACAGCAATTTTCAAAGGCTCTATTGAGCAAATTCACCGCTCCTCGAAGCCTGAAGAACAACCCGGCCACCCAGTCCACACCTTCAAGCTAGAAAACCGTGAGATTGAAAGACTTGTGAACTTCCGCATGGATCTGCACGCAACGAAGTTTCAAAAGAACGATAGTGAGGAACTCATCTTCAAGTTGTTGGAGGATCTAAGCTTGCTGCTAGATCTTGATAAACACTACAGCCGTAAAGAGAATCTACTATTTCCTTACCTCGAAAAGTATGGGATTTATGGGCCAACCAAGGTCATGTGGGGAGTCGATGATAATATCCGCCGTATGATTAAAGAGGCAAAGGCTGCACTCACTAGCTACAGCGGAAATGCAGCTCAAATTGGGGTTCAACTTATGGAGATCATCAAGGAAGTTAATGAAATGATCTTTAAGGAAGAAAATATCCTACTGCCTATGGCACTGGACAAATTGACGGAAGATGAATGGGTCAAAATCGCTCGCGAGAGCGATGAGATTGGGTTCTGTCTAGCCGCACCGGAGCAGGAGTGGATACCCGAGCGTGCCGCAGAGCCGGAAGGTGCAGTGCTGGGAGAAGCAGAGGGTGCAGCTCCCCAAGAAGGGTTCATACGTTTTGAGACAGGGCTGTTGTCACTGCATCAGCTAGAGACCGTGCTCAATCACCTGCCGGTAGATCTGACATTCATTGATGAGAATGATGTCGTGCGATATTTTTCACACGGGAAGGAACGTATCTTTGCTCGGACAAAGGCGGTTATCGGTCGTACAGTACAGAACTGTCATCCTCCGCAAAGTGTGCATGTGGTAGAGAAGCTTTTGGAAGACTTTAAGGCAGGCATTAAGGATGCTGAAGACTTCTGGATTGCCATCAAGGATAAATTCATTTATATCCGTTATTTCGCTGTCCGCGACGAGACTGGCCGATATATGGGCACGCTGGAGTTTACGCAAAATATCGCTCCAATCCGTGCACTAGAAGGACAAAAGCGTATTTTATCAGAATAAATGGGTGTTCTAGGTTATTTTCCAGATAATAATATAGTCAGAAGACTCTCTTACTTAGTCGTAAGGGGGTCTTTTTAGAATATAATAGAGTATAGTATTAAAATAAGGAATTCCCGGGTGTGTTGTCTTTCCTTGACCACAGAGGGGGCTTCTATTATAGTTGGTACTTAGGATTAACTATTTTAGTATAAAAAAAGGTGGCTTGTTACATGTCTGAGAATATCTACGTTGGCGTGGATTTGGGTGGAACTGCAATTAAGGTTGGAATCTGCAATGCTGAGGGAACGCTACTGCATACTTATGAGGGACCCACAGAAACTGCAGAAGGTGTCGATACTGTTATCGATAATATCGAGAAGTATGTACGCCAAATTGTGGAGGATTCCCCGTACTCTTGGGATCAGCTTGCAGGTGTAGGCGCGGGCGTAGCAGGGTTCACAAATATTCGTGAAGGAATCATTATCCTTGCGCCCAACATAGGATTTAAAGATGTGCCGATTCGCTCCATTTTGGAAGATCGCTGGAACAAGCCTGTCAAAATAGACAATGATGCGAACGTGGCTGCACTGGGTGAAGCTTGGAGTGGTGCAGGACGCGGGATTGAAAACTGTGTCTGCTATACGCTAGGAACAGGTGTTGGTGGCGGGATTATTATTAACGGAAAAATTTATCAAGGTTTTGCAGGTCTAGCAGGTGAGCTTGGCCATATCACTGTAGTGCCGGATTTGGAAGCCATTCAATGTGGTTGCGGTAATATGGGATGTCTGGAAACCGTTTCCTCCGCTACAGGAATTATTCGTATGGCTAACGATGCAGTAGCTCGTGGTGATCGTACTTCCCTCTCAATGGTAGAGAAGATTGCTGCGAAGGAAGTCTTTGATGCAGCTAAGGCTGGCGATGAAGTAGCGATTCGCATAGTAAACCGTGCAGCATACTACCTGGGTAAATCAATGGCTTCTGTTGCAGCCGTGCTTAACCCTGAGGTCTTCATCATTGGTGGTGGTGTGTCTAAGGCTGGAGATATTCTATTTGATGAAGTTCGTCGTGTATTTGCTAAGCTCGCACCGGCTCCGCTTCAGACTGGTGTTTCGATTATTCCTGCAGAGCTTGGTAATGATGCAGGTATTGTGGGTGCAGCAGGTCTTCTGCTTCGTTCTTAAAAGATAGGGAGTATTCATATACTAATTTAGGGAGGGGACGCTTTAATGACCGAATTGGACAATACTCCAACGGCTGGAGCCACCCTGATCATTATTACCGGAATGTCAGGTGCGGGTAAGACAATTGCTGTGCAGAGTCTGGAAGACCTAGGGTTCTTCTGTGTCGATAATTTGCCGCCGGTGCTGATCCCTAAGTTTGCAGAACTGATTGAGCAGTCGAAGGGTAAGATCGCCAAGGTAGCGCTTGTGATTGACCTGCGCGGTAGGGAATTCTTCACTGCTTTGTCCGAGTCTCTAGCCTATATCAAAGATGAGTCAACCATTGGCTGTGAAATCTTGTTCTTGGATGCTACGGATTCGGTGCTTGTGCAGCGTTACAAGGAAAGCCGGCGTCATCATCCTCTAGCGCCTAAGGGACTTCCGCTTGATGGTATCAAGCTGGAACGTAAAATGCTTGAGGAATTAAAGAATTCTGCCACATTATGTCTGGATACTAGCAGTATGAAACCAGTGCAGCTCAAGGAGAAGATCGTTTCCCGGTTCTCGCATTTAGGAAAAAGTACACTCTCCGTCAACATTACATCGTTCGGATTTAAGTATGGTATTCCTATTGATGCAGACCTCGTCTTCGATGTTCGCTTTTTGCCTAACCCACATTATGTAGATCACCTGCGGCCAAAAACAGGTCAGGACAGCGATGTCTATGACTATGTAATGAAGTGGCCTGAAACACAGGTGTTCCTGACCAAACTGCTCGATATGCTTCATTTCTTAATTCCGCAATATCGTAGGGAAGGTAAATCCCAGATTATTATCGGCATTGGCTGTACAGGCGGGAAACACCGTTCAGTAGCCATTTCTGAATATTTGGGTAAAATGCTGGGCGTCAGCGAAACGGAATCCGTAGCCGTCAGTCATCGGGATTCCGAGCGTGATCGGCACTAATGAGAGAAGGGGTCCATAGTGGCTGAAGAACAAAGAGAGCGTCCGCGTATCGTCGTTATGGGCGGTGGCACGGGGCTATCTGTCATGCTTCGTGGCTTAAAAGAAAAGCCGCTAGATATTACAGCTATAGTTACCGTAGCAGATGATGGAGGAAGCTCGGGCATTTTGCGCAGTGAACTGCAAATGCCGCCTCCTGGGGACATCCGCAACGTATTAACAGCTATGGCTGATGTAGAGCCGCTCATGGCGGATATTATGAGATATCGTTTCAACACGGGCGAAGGCTTGGCGGGCCATAGTCTTGGTAATTTAATTCTTGCCGCGCTTACAGATATATCTGGCGATTTTGTCACTGCTGTTCGTGAGCTTAGCCGATTATTTGCTGTTCGCGGACGGGTATTACCCGCTGCGGGGGATGCCGTAGTATTGCGTGCAGAAATGTCGGACGGTACGATTATCACGGGTGAGTCTAAGATACCGGAAGCAGGCGGGATCATTAAACGGGTTTCTTTGGAGCCTGCTGATGTGGAGCCGTTGCCTGAAGCACTTGAAGCGATTCGAAATGCTGATGCAATTCTTTTGGGTCCAGGGAGTCTATATACGAGCATTCTTCCGAACCTACTTGTCCCGAAGCTGGCAGAAGCAGTTGTATCTTCTGATGCAATCAAAATTTTTGTCTGCAATGTAATGACTCAGCCTGGTGAAACGGATAATTATACTGTAAATGACCATCTACAAGCCGTTTATGATCATATTGGGATTCATTTGTTTGATTATATTATTGTGAATGACGGTGAAATTCCAGAGCAGGTGCAGTCGAAGTACGCTGAGAAGGGTGCACGTCCGGTACAACTCGACAAGGATGTACTAGAAGGCAGTGCATATAAAGTTATAGCGGATAAGCTAGTGTTATTCCGAACTTATTTGAGGCATGATACTGATAAGCTTAGTCATCATATTTATCAGCTTGTGCAAGATTGGATAAACAGAAATCCTAGGGTATAACTTAAAATATAAGAAAGTATAAGTCTTACACCTATACTTTATGTCTTATATTTCTCGCTTAAACGCTACCGTCCTTACAAGGACGCCGAAGGCGTTTATGCTTGTATATATGAATGACGTACTTATTTCAGAAAGAGGTGAGACCCTTGTCTTTTGCGGCCCTTACCAAAAAAGAGCTGACGATGGTGGAGAGTGAGCCCTGTTGTGAGAAGGCGGAAATGTCAGCGCTTATCCGTATGAATGGATCTGTGCAGCTTTCAAGCAAAAAGGTGATTCTCGACATTTCGACGGAGAACGCCGCGATTGCAAGGCGGGTATATTCTTTGCTTAAGAAATATTACCAGGTCCATATTGAGCTACTCGTGCGTAAGAAAATGCGTTTGAAGAAAAATAACGTTTATATCGTTAGAATCCCTAGTCGCGTACAGGAGATCCTAAATGATCTCAGAATTGTGTCCGAAGGATTTATTTTTACCGACGGTATTGATAAAGAGATTGTTGGGAATAACTGCTGTAAGCGTGCTTATTTGCGTGGTGCCTTTTTGGCCGGCGGATCGGTTAATAATCCGGAGGGTTCCTCTTACCATTTGGAGATTTCCTCGATGTATGAGGAGCATTGTAAGGCGCTGGTCGATCTGGCTGGTGAATTTCACCTAAACGCACGCTGCATTGAACGTAAAAAAGGGTTCATTCTATACATTAAAGAAGGCGAGAAGATAATCGAATTCTTAAGTCTGATCGGGGCGCATCAAGCGTTGTTCAAATTTGAGGATGTAAGAATTATGCGTGATATGCGTAATTCCGTGAATCGGATCGTAAACTGCGAGACCGCGAATCTCAATAAAACGATAAGTGCCGCGGTGCGGCAGATTGAGAATATCAAACTGCTGCAGCGAGAAGTGGGACTGGAGAGCTTACCGGATAAACTGCGAGAAGTTGCAGAAATTCGAATGGCACACCCAGATATCAACCTTAAAGAGGTTGGTGAAATGCTGAAAGGTACGGTTAGTAAGTCCGGAGTAAATCATCGACTTCGTAAGATTGATGAACTGGCGGACAAGGTTCGAGGCGGCTAGTCACTTTTTTTCTAGTGTGGTTTACGTTATAATGATATAATACTATAAAATTAATGTGAAATTTTTGGGGAGAACTCAATTAGGGGGTAAGCGTTTCATGACAAAGCACCCGGTAGTTGTTCGGTTGAAGACAGGGCTACACGCTCGACCGGCAGCATTGTTTGTGCAAGAAGCTAACAAGTTTTCGTCGGAGATTTTCGTGGAAAAAGACGATAAAAAAGTAAACGCCAAAAGTATTATGGGGATTATGAGCCTAGCGATCAGTTCCGGCACGGAGATCTATATCAGCGCGGATGGTGCAGACGCGGATCAAGCTGTAAACGCTTTGACGAGTCTCGTCAGCAAAGAAGAGCTTGAGAACCAATAATCTTTTAAATTGACTTTTTATCGCATGACTAAAAAGCCCCTAGGGGCTTTTTTTTATACTAAAAAATAGATTTAGATGTGCAACATTTACCAAAAAGACTCGTCTAGAGGGTAATAACAAATCATAAAAGGTGAAAGGGGCTGGCAAATATGAAAGGTTTGGTAAAGAAGATTGGTTCAGTGTTGATCGTAGGGAGTTTGTTAATTGGAGGGATTAGCATGAGTGGTGTCTTCCAAGGTCCTGCAAAGGCTTACGCAGATGAAGTGCAGAAAAATGTCGTTAGTGTAGTAGGTAAAGGTGAATTGTCCATCAAGCCGGATATTGTATACCTGTCCATCGGTGTGGATACTACGGCTACAACTGCACAAGAAGCGCAAAAAACAAATGCTGCTAAAATCCAAAAGATCACTACACTACTGAAAGGGACTTGGAAAATCGCTGATAAGGATATTCAAAGTACCCAATTTTATGTGCAACCCAACTATAGTTATAGCGAAAAAGAAGGACAGCAAGTCAAAGGGTACAACGCGAATCATACGCTGTTAGTGTCTTATAGAGATCTGACCAAGGTCGGTGAATTGCTGGACGCTGCATCTGCGGCAGGGGCAAACAATATCGGAAATGCACGTTTTTCCGTGGAAGATACTTCTGCCTTTGAAGCTCAGGTGATTGAAAAGGCGATGGCAAACGCAGATGTTAAAGCAGGAGCTATTGCTAAAGCGGCTAAACGTAGCTTGGGTCAAGTAATCACGGTCAGCCAAAATGATGGCAATGTCACTCCGGTTTATTTTGAACAGAATTTGAAAATGGATATGGCTGCAGCAGATGCTGGTGCAAGTACATCCGTTCAACCGGAAGTAGTTAAAGTTACAACACAGCTGAGCGTAATGTATGAATTGAAATAGTATTAGAACAAGATGAAAGCAGGAGAGGTGATCTTCCACTAGTAATAGTGGGGGGCGCCTCTTTTGTGTGTAAATTCTCTAAGATTAGGTTTAATAAATTGGAAAGGAGTGGGAAAATAAAATGATGAATATCTCAAAAGAAATAGTACGCAAATGGGGCATAGGTTTGATGTCAGCGGGGTTATTGCTTGGTGGAGGAGTGCTACCTGGTGAGATTGGTTATGCAGCGTCTGATCAGACGCAGAGTAAGGTTATTGCTTCAAGTATAGTTCTAAAGGCGAATGGGATGATTTCGCGGGAGACAGGTATTTTGCAGGAAGGGAAGGTCTGGATTCCGATTACCTTTATGCGTGATGTGCTGCGATTACCTTTTACTTATGATAAAAAAGAAAATGCATACACGATAGGAAAGGGAACGACTAAGGTCAAGTTGATGTTATCTAGCTATGGCACTTCTATTTGGGTGAATAACTATTACATTCGAGAGTATGAAGGAAAGCTAATAAACAACCGGCTCTATGTTCCATCAGGTCTCTTAAATGATTATCTGGGCTATAAAGTGGATTGGAGTAGGGGCTCTAGTAAGTTGAACGTGGTGAACAGACCACAGAACACGTTGACGGTAACCACGGAGACCTATGCTAAGGATCGAAAAGAGGCATTTATCCAGCTTGATTATCCGAAGATCGGTGGATTAAGCAATTCCAATGCACAGCAGGCCATGAATGATATTTTGAAAGAAAGTGCCATGAGATTCGCTGCGGGTGCAGAAAAGGATATCTCGAATCGATCCGGATCAGAGCCCAAGTATACCTATGATATTGATTATGTGGTGACCTACAATCAGAACGGCGTGATCAGTTTAGTAATGTCACAGTATAGTGATACGGGCGGCGCTCATGGCATGACCAACCGGGAGGCTTTTACCTTTTCGCTCAAGGATGGCAAACGTCTATTATTGGGTGATCTGTTTGGTGCTAATCCCAATTACAAACAACTGTTAAATGCAAAGTTGAACAAGCTGGTAAAAGCGGAGGAAAGTTATTTGGGGGGATTCAACGGATTGAATACGGAAAAGTATTTTTATCTGAAGGATGATCAGGTCGTTCTGTTCTTCCAATTGTACGAATATACAGCATATGCTGCGGGGTTCCCGGAATATACCTTTACTTTCAAAGAACTGTTGCCGGAGGGCGGTAGTCCATTTGCTGCTATAAAATAAATAGAGGAATCGTAACCGCTAGTGTCTGCACTGGACATCTCCCCCTTACCAGAATCATCTCGAATTCATATGCTAAATGGAGTAACTAGTTTATGAACGGGGGAGAGCTATGAGCTATCAATATACTGCAATTGGCGATTCCTTGACGACTGGATTTGGCGCTCTGCCTGGTAACGGCTTTGTACCGGTGTACCGTAGAATGGCGGAAGGGAGACTGCGTTCTAATGTAGCCTCTACGAATTTGGGCGTGAATGGATTGACTACTTCTGAACTGGAACAGCGGCTACGCGGGAGTTCTATGACTCGCGAAGCTATTCGAGCAGCCGACATTATCACCCTATCCATCGGTGGCAACGATTTAATCCATGCTGCGAAGGCTGCAGCTAGACAACCTGAAAATTTATCAAAAGAGCTACGAATATCACTACAGGAATGCAAACAAAATTTTGCTGCAATTATGAGTATTCTCTTTCAATTGAAGGCGGGAACGCGTAGACCTTTTATCATTCGAATTGTGGGATTGTATAATCCCTATCCTCAGGTAGTAGGTGCTACAGAGTGGGTACGGCAGTTTAACGGCTATGCATCACAGTACAGTAGTCGAGCATGTGGATTTGCTTCAATTTATAGTGAGTTTGCAGGAAACGAAAGAGGGCTTTTATCGATTGACCACCTACATCCTAATGGCCGAGGCTATCGTGTGATTGCTGAGAAACTGGATGGTCTTGGTTATGGCAGTTTGAATTAATTGAGATTCGTATGAAGTAGTCGTCTGAAAAATAAAGAGGCTGTGCGCTAACCATCAAGTGGATAGGGCACAGCCTCTTTGTGTTGTTGTTCTATAGCTTACACACCGCTAGGCAGTGTCTTCTCGATGACTTTATCAACGATACCGTAAGCTGCCGCGTCTGCAGCAGTCATGAAGTAATCACGATCTGTATCCTTCTCAATACGCTCTAGCGGTTGACCCGTACGTTCAGCAAGGATACGATTCAACTTATCACGTAATTTCAGGATACGGCGGGCACGGATTTCGATATCCGTTGCTTGACCTTGAGCACCACCCAGAGGTTGGTGAATCATGATTTCACTGTTAGGCAGCGCGAAGCGTTTGCCTTTAGCGCCAGCGTTTAGTAGGAAAGCTCCCATGGAAGCTGCCATACCCACACAGATGGTGGAAACGTCCGGTTTAATGTACTGCATTGTATCAAAAATAGCCATACCTGCAGTAATGGAACCGCCGGGGCTATTCACATAAAGGTGAATGTCCTTCTCCGGATCTTCGGCAGCCAAGAACAGCATTTGTGCGATGATAGAATTGGCTACCACGTCATTAACCTCCGTTCCAAGGAAAATGATGCGGTCCTTCAGCAGGCGGGAATAGATGTCATAAGCGCGCTCACCGCGGTTGCTCTGTTCTACTACCATAGGAATATAACTCACGTGGAAAACCTCCTTGATATTGGTTCTTTAAATGTATTCATTTTTACTCTTGCCGTATTACCCACATGATAAACAAATTCAAACAAAAAGTCAAAGAAAGTCAAACTTATATTCAAAAAAAAGAGCCGACACGCGGCTCTTTGGTTAAGTAGTAGTATAGGCACTACTAAATTATGTGCAAAAGTGAAATTAATGGCGCGCCCGCCAAGAATCGAACTTGGATCTCAGGCTTCGGAGGCCTACGTCATATCCATTGGACCACGGGCGCAACAAAAATGATTATACTACAATTTCTGTGCAATTGCAATGAATTAATAATACTGTACACGGGTTCTATCCCTTGTCTTTAAGGTGGACAAGCGTACATTGTCTTTCACTCAGTGATAGAATCTGGATTGTTAATGACAGGTTTTAGGAGCTATACCTCTTTCCCGATCTTATAAATGTATAAGAAGACAAGCGCTTGAGAATTCTACTCTCGGAAGACTTGCACTTCGAGCAAAATTTGGTTAGAATATGAGTGGGACTTAAAAAGTTTACCCGGGACATTTTGAGACCATGAACAAGGGAATAGAGGAAGACGAAGTTGCAGGAGTGAAAGTATGCGTAATTTATTAGATATCCAAAAGCAGCTTCTGCCTGATCTCATGGAAACCCTTAAGAGACGGTACACGATTCTTCATCAGATCATGCTGTCCGATATAATTGGACGCAGAACGCTTGCCGCTTCACTTGATATGACTGAGCGGGTGCTGCGTGCCGAGACGGATCTTCTGAAATCGCAAGGGCTCATTGAGATCGAAAGCGTTGGTATGCGCATTAGCGCTGCTGGGCGTAGACTGCTTGATTTGCTAGAGCCGGTCGTTAAGAGCCTGTTTGGTCTGGATGATCTGGAAGAGAAAATTCGGGCAACGTATGGTCTGGATAAAGTTATTGTGGTGCCGGGTGATTGTGAATCATCGCCGTTCACCAAACGTGAGCTTGGCCGAGCGGGTGCAAAAGCGCTGCTTAGTGTACTTCGTACAGATGATATTGTTGCTGTCACAGGTGGATCAACGCTTGCCGATATGGCTGATCAACTGACACCGCCGTTATCCCTTTCCTATAAGAACGCTTGGTTTGTTCCGGCGCGTGGTGGACTAGGAGAGAGTATGGAGATTCAAGCCAATACGATTGCCTCAACAATGGCAAAACGGGTTGGAGCGAATTACCGGTTATTGCATGTACCTGATTTACTTAGTGGGGATGCCTACCAGTCACTAGCACTTGACTCTAATATTGGAGAAATTGTACAAATCATCCGCAGTTCGCGTATTATTGTACATGGGATTGGGGATGCCATTGAAATGACTCGACGCCGCAAGCTGGATGAGGCTACTGTCTCAGAAATCCAGGGTGAGGGAGCCGTGGCAGAATCCTTTGGGTATTACTTTAACGAAGAGGGTCAGGTTGTCCATACGATGCTTACGATGGGACTACGTCTAGAAGATATTGTCCGGACGGAGACAGTCATCGGTATTGCTGGAGGCAAACCAAAGGCCAAAGCCATTCACGCCATGCTGCGTTTCGGGCAGGAGAATATACTCGTCACGGACGAGGCTGCTGCTGTGGAAATAGGCAAGGGAATTGACAATCAGTTACAGATATCCTCGTAACACACTAGAACATATATCTTGCATTATACTTAACATTGTTGTCATGACAGGCTTCACGGTCTGTTTTGAATAAATAAAACGAATTCTAGGAGGAACTATTCAATGAGTGTAAAAGTTGGAATTAACGGATTTGGACGTATTGGACGCCTTGCTTTCCGCCGTATTCAAAATGTAGAAGGTATCGAAGTGGTAGCAATCAACGATTTGACTGACGCTAAGATGCTTGCTCATTTGCTTAAATATGATACAACTCAAGGTCGCTTTGATGGAGAAGTAGAAGTACATGACGGATTCTTCAAAGTAAACGGTAAAGATGTTAAGGTTCTTGCTAACCGCAACCCTGAAGAATTGCCATGGGGCGACCTTGGTGTTGACATCGTTCTTGAGTGCACAGGTTTCTTCACAACTAAAGAAGCTGCTGAAAAACACTTGAAAGGTGGAGCTAAGAAAGTAGTTATCTCCGCTCCAGCTACTGGCGACATGAAAACTGTCGTTTACAACGTTAATGATGACATTCTTGATGGTACTGAGACTGTTATTTCCGGCGCATCTTGCACAACGAACTGCCTAGCTCCAATGGCAAAAGTATTGAACGACAAGTACACTATTGTTGAAGGCTTGATGACTACAATTCACGCTTACACTGGCGACCAAAATACTTTGGATGCTCCACACGCTAAAGGTGACTTCAGACGTGCTCGTGCAGCAGCAGCTAACATCGTTCCTAACACTACTGGTGCAGCAAAAGCAATCGGTCTAGTTATTCCCGAATTAAAAGGTAAATTGGACGGAGCAGCTCAACGTGTTCCTGTAGCAACAGGTTCTTTGACTGAGCTAGTGACAGTTCTTGAGAAAACTGTAACTGTTGAAGAAATCAACGCAGCAATGAAAGCAGCAGCGAATGATTCTTTCGGATACACTGAAGATGAAATCGTATCTTCTGACATCGTAGGCATCACTTACGGTTCCCTGTTCGATGCTACTCAAACTAAAGTAATGACAGTTGGCGACAAACAATTGGTTAAGACAGTTTCTTGGTATGACAACGAAATGTCTTACACTGCACAATTGATCCGAACTTTGGAAAAATTCGCTAAAATTGCTAAGTAATTGATTTGATATAAGCAACATCAATAGAGCGGAAACAGGAGTTAATTGTTTCCGCTCTTTCTAAAATTATTAGACTTGTTTCCTGCTAGAAACAATTTTGGGTGTGGAGGAATTAATCATGAACAAAAAGAGCGTCCGTGATGTAGAAGTAAAGGGTAAACGCGTATTTGTACGCGTGGATTTCAACGTACCTGTAGAAGACGGTAAGATTACTGATGATACTCGTATTCGCGAAACACTTCCAACCATTAAATATTTGATTGAGAACGGTGCGAAGATCATTCTTGCGAGTCACATGGGTCGTCCTAAAGGCCAATTCGTAGATTCCATGCGTTTGACTACTGCTGCTGAACGTCTGTCCGAGCTTCTCGGCAAACCAGTGGCTAAAGCTGACGAAGCTGTTGGCGAAGCTGTAAAAGCAAAAATTGCTGAGCTAGGCGAAGGCGACGTACTTGTACTTGAGAATGTTCGTTTCTACCCAGGCGAAGAAAAGAACGATCCTGAATTGGCTAAACAATTCGCTGATCTGGCTGATTTGTTCGTCAATGATGCGTTTGGTGCGGCTCACCGTGCACATGCATCGACAGAAGGTATCGCTCATTTCCTACCAGCTGTCTCCGGTCTTTTGATGGAGAAAGAATTGACCGTACTTGGTAAAGCTCTTACTAACCCAGAACGTCCTTTCACAGCGATAATCGGTGGTTCGAAAGTTAAAGACAAGATTGATGTTATTGATAACTTGTTGTCTTTGGCTGATAACGTTTTGATCGGCGGTGGATTGTCTTATACATTCACTAAAGCACAAGGCTTTGAAATCGGTAAATCACTTGTAGACAACGACAAACTTGAAGTTGCTCTTGGATTCATCGAAAAAGCTAAAGCACTTGGCAAGAACTTCATGCTTCCTGTTGATGTTGTTGTTGCTGATAAATTCGGTGCTGATGCTAACACTAAGATCGTTGATTACAATGAAATCCCAGAAGGTTGGGAAGGACTTGATATCGGACCTAAGACTCGTGAACTTTATGCCGATATTATCAAGAACTCCAAGCTGGTTGTCTGGAATGGACCTATGGGCGTGTTCGAAATCGATAAATTCGCTGAAGGTACACTTGAAGTAGCAAAAGCTTGTGCAACAACTGAAGGTTACACTGTTATTGGCGGCGGAGATTCTGCAGCAGCAGCAGAAAAATTCCACCTGGCTGACCAAATGGATCACATTTCCACTGGTGGCGGTGCATCCCTTGAGTTCATGGAAGGCAAGGCGCTTCCTGGCGTAGAAGCACTGAACGACAAGTAAGACGTATAGAAGGAGGCAACTAAATTCATGAGAACACCAATTATTGCGGGTAACTGGAAGATGTTCAAAACAGTTCCTGAAGCAGAAAGCTTTATTGCTGACATCAAAGGCAAAGCAGAAGTAGAAGGCGTTGAGACTGTAATCTGCGCCCCATTTACTAACCTGCCTGCACTTGTAGCCGCTGCAAAAGGTACAGACATCAAGATTGGCGCACAGAACCTACACTTTGAAGATAACGGTGCTTACACAGGAGAAATCAGTGGTGTAATGCTTAGCGATCTTGGCGTAGACTATGTAATCATTGGTCACTCTGAGCGTCGTGCTTATTTTGGCGAAACAGATGAAATCGTGAATAAGAAAATGCATGCTGCATTCCGTCACGGTATCACTCCAATCGTATGTGTTGGCGAAAAGCTCGAAGAGCGTGAAGCTGATCAAACTAAAGCAGTATGTAAAGTACAAACTGAAGCTGCATTCCAAGGACTTAGTGCCGAGCAAGCAGCAAAAGTTGTCATTGCGTACGAACCTATCTGGGCTATTGGCACAGGTAAATCTTCCACTTCCCAAGATGCTAACGAAGTTATTGCTTACATCCGCAGTCTTGTAAAAGATTTGTATGATGCAGCAACAGCTGAAGCTGTTCGTATTCAATACGGCGGCAGCGTGAAGCCTGAGAATGTAACTGAGTACATGGGCCAAAGCGACATCGATGGTGCGCTTGTTGGCGGTGCCAGCTTGCAGCCTGCTTCCTTCGTTCAATTGGTTGAGGGGGCGAAGTAAGATGTCAGCTCCAAGACCTGTAGCTTTGATCATCATGGATGGTTTCGGTTTGCGTGGAACATCTGAAGGCAACGCCGTTGCTCAAGCTAACAAACCTAATTATGACCGTTACTTGAAACAATATCCTAATACTACCCTTACTGCTTGTGGTGAAGCTGTTGGTCTTCCAGAAGGCCAAATGGGCAACTCTGAAGTAGGGCACTTAAATATTGGTGCAGGACGGATTGTATACCAGGATTTGACTCGTATCGATAAATCAATCCGTGAGGGTGAGTTCTTCGATAATGAAACACTGGTAGCCGCAGTTAAAAATGCTAAGAACACAGGTAAAAAGCTTCATCTTTACGCGCTTGTATCCGACGGAGGGGTACATAGCCATATTAACCACCTGTTTGCTATGCTTGACCTGGCTAAGAAAGAAGATATGCATGAAGTGTATATCCATGCTTTCATGGATGGCCGTGATGTAGCTCCAGATAGCGGAAAGAAGTTTGTCCAAGATCTGGTTGCTAAAATTGAAGAAGTTGGTGTGGGTACAATTGCAACGGTATCCGGGCGTTATTACGCAATGGACCGTGACAAACGTTGGGAACGTGTAGAAAAAGCCTATCGTGCTATGGTTTATGGCGAAGGTCCGAAATACACAGATGCTCTCGAGGCCATCACTGCATCTTATTCAAATTCGGTGTTCGATGAATTCGTTGAACCTAGTGTAATTGTAGATAGTGAAGGCAAGCCGGTGACTCAGGTTCAGAGCGGCGATTCCGTCGTGTTCCTCAACTTCCGCCCTGACCGCGCTATTCAATTGTCACAAGTGTTCACGAATCAAGATTTCCGCGGTTTCGACCGGGGTCCTTTGTTCCCGCAAGACTTGCACTTCGTATGCCTGACTACTTTCAGCGAAACGGTACAAGGTTATGTAGCCTACTCACCGAAGAACCTGGATAACACATTGGGTGAAGTGCTTGTGCAGCAAAACAAGAAGCAACTGCGCATCGCGGAAACTGAGAAGTATCCGCACGTAACCTTCTTCTTCAGTGGTGGACGTGATGAGGAACTTCCAGGAGAAACTCGTATCTTGATCAACTCTCCTAAAGTGGCAACTTATGATCTTCAACCTGAGATGAGTGCTTACGAAGTGGCTGCAGCCTGCGTAGCAGAAATCGAAGCGGAAAGACAGGATGCTATTATCCTTAACTTTGCAAACCCTGATATGGTTGGACACTCCGGTATGCTGGAGCCAACAATTAAGGCTGTAGAGGTAACGGATGAGTGTGTTGGTAAAGTAGTGGACGCAGTGGTTGCCAAAGGTGGCGTTGCGATCATTATTGCCGATCACGGTAATGCAGATATGGTGTTTGATGAGAACGGTCGTCCGTTCACAGCTCATACCACTAACCCGGTTCCATTCATTCTTACGGATGAAAATGTTGTATTGCGCGATCGCGGTATCCTTGCTGATGTTGCACCAACCATTCTGGATCTGATGGGACTTCCGCAACCTGCGGAAATGACCGGTCAATCCATGATCGCTAGTCGCAAATAAGGAAACAATACCTAAGATTAAGCCAACAATTAAAACCAAAACATTGTTTAAAGGAGATTAACTAAAATGACTATTATTTCTGATGTTTATGCTCGCGAAGTCCTTGACTCCCGTGGTAACCCTACTGTAGAGGTTGACGTTTATCTTGAATCCGGTGCTAAAGGCCGCGCTATCGTTCCTTCCGGCGCTTCCACTGGCGCTCATGAAGCTGTAGAGCTTCGTGATGGCGACAAATCCCGTTACATGGGTAAAGGCGTTCTGAAAGCTGTTGAGAACGTAAATGAAATCATTGCTCCAGAAGTTATTGGTATGGACGCTCTTGACCAAGTGGGCATCGACAAATTGATGATCACTTTGGACGGAACTCATAACAAAGGTAAATTGGGTGCTAACGCAATTCTAGCTGTATCCATGGCCGTAGCTCGCGCAGCTGCAGCAGCTTTGGATATTCCTTTGTATGTATACTTGGGCGGATTCAACGCTAAAACTCTTCCAGTACCAATGATGAACATCATCAATGGTGGTGAGCATGCGGACAACAACATCGACGTGCAAGAGTTCATGGTTCTTCCTGTAGGAGCTCCAAGCTTCAAAGAAGCTCTTCGCACAGGTGCAGAAATCTTCCACAACTTGAAATCTGTACTTCAATCCAAAGGCCTGAACACAGCTGTAGGTGACGAAGGTGGTTTCGCACCGAACCTTGGTTCGAATGAAGAAGCAATCACTACAATTATCGAAGCTATCGAAAAAGCTGGTTATAAACCAGGTGTTGACGTATTCTTGGGTATGGACGTTGCTTCCACTGAGTTCTACAAAGACGGTAAATACACACTTGCTGGCGAAGGTAAATCTTACACTTCTGCTGAGTATGTTGACCTTCTTGCTTCATGGGTTGAAAAATATCCAATCATTACAATCGAAGACGGTATGTCCGAAGACGACTGGGATGGCTGGAAATTGCTTACTGAAAAATTGGGCGACAAAGTTCAATTGGTTGGTGACGACTTGTTCGTTACAAACACTGAGCGTCTTGCAACTGGTATCGAAAAAGGTATCGGTAACTCCATCTTGGTTAAAGTTAACCAAATTGGTACATTGACTGAAACTTTCGATGCTATCGAAATGGCTAAACGTGCTGGTTACACAGCAGTTATCTCTCACCGTTCCGGTGAATCCGAAGATAGCACAATCGCTGACATCGCTGTTGCGACTAACGCTGGTCAAATCAAAACAGGTGCTCCTTCCCGTACAGACCGTGTTGCTAAATACAACCAATTGCTTCGCATCGAAGACGAGTTGGGTGAATTGGCTCAATATAACGGCCTGAAATCCTTTTACAACCTTAAAAGATAATCTGCTTTTATAGCAGAGTACGAAGATCCGCCGTTATGGCGGGTCTTTTTTAAATGTGTGTTTATCCTAATCTTTCAAGAAAAGCTACGACTTAACAGTCTAGGCGGTTGTATTACCGGCACTGCTATGATAAAATAAGAATACTGTTTATGTATCGTGATAACCTCAATTACCATAGATAGTGATGCTTAGGCGTAGGAGGTGGAAGTGAATGGATATCTTTTTGAAAGTTGTGCTCCTGATTTTTTCCGTCGGTCTTATTGCGGTCGTTCTTCTGCAAAAGGGGAAAAGCGCGGGTCTTTCCGGTGCCATCTCCGGCGGTGCTGAGCATCTCTTTGGTAAAACAAAAGCTCGTGGTATGGAACTCGTACTACAACGTGTAACAGTTGGACTTGCTGCAGGATTCTTCATTATGGCGATTCTAGCTGCTGTTTTCATTGACTAAAGTACCTACAGTGAGCCTCGCTCTGTTCTGAATAGAATAGAGCGAAGGCTTTTTTGTTATAATTAAAAGGGGGTAAAGCACCTGCAGGTGCTTTTCTTTGCATAGCAGAAAGAATAAGATTCTGTAAGTTAGAGCCATAATAAACTGACTTTCTTCTTCGTTGTGAATGAAATTTCGTACTGCGTTTACTTTTGGATAACAGTAACAGGGATGCGCAGGATTGATTTCGTGTATACTAGGGTATGAAGTAGGTAAAGGTAAATTTTACTTGGCATTACTACAGAGCAGGACAAGACATACATATTTGCCAGCGGCTTGGAGCCGCGGAGGGCTGGGGTGACGAACATGATAACACAAGAAATATTACTCGATTTCATGCGGGAAACTGCATATAAACCAATGACTTATGAAGAGCTGGTTAGTCATTTTGCTCTAGAAGATAGCATAGGGTTTAAAAAGTTCGAGGAACTACTAATTGAATTAGAGCAGGACGGAAGAATTGTACTAACTCGTAATGCACGTTATGGCGTGCCGGAACGGATGGATCTACTGCGAGGCCGGTTACAGGCTCATGCGAAAGGCTTCGCTTTTCTTATCCCGGATGATCGTGATCATCCTGACGTATATATCCATGCGAATGATCTTAAGGGAGCTATGAATGGCGATATCGTCCTTATCCGTATTACCTCTAAAAGTCCGTCCGGTGGACGTATGGAAGGCGAAGTTGAACGTATTATAAAACGGGGAGTATTGCAGACGGTTGGCGTATTTCAAAACCTGGAGACCTATGGCTTTGTGCTGCCTGACGATAAGAGGATTAATCGCGATATTTTTATTCCGAAGGAATCCTTTATGGGGGCGGTAGACGGTCAAAAGGTCGTAGTACGTATCGTGAATTATCCAGAAGGCCGATCAGCGGCAGAGGGTGAGATTATAGAGATCCTCGGACATAAGGATGATCCGGGAGTCGATATTCTATCTATCATCCGTAAGCATCAGCTACCAGAGGCATTTCCGGCTGAAGTGATGAACGAAGCGGACAACGCTCCGGATTCAATCACAGAAGAGGAAATTGCTGAGCAGGGACGACGCGACTTGCGCGGACTAAATATTGTCACGATTGATGGTGAGGATGCTAAGGACCTGGATGATGCGGTTAATGTTCAGCGACTGGAGAACGGACATTACAAGCTAGGTGTGCATATTGCGGATGTAGGCTATTACGTACGTGAGAGCTCTGAGCTCGATAAAGAAGCCTATGATCGGGGCTGTAGTGTGTACTTGGTGGATCGGGTAATTCCGATGCTTCCTCACCGTTTGTCTAACGGGATTTGTAGTTTGAATCCGCAGGTAGATCGCTTAACGATGTCCTGTGAGATGGAATTTAACGAACACATGAAGGTCGTGAATCATGATGTCTTTACGAGTGTGATTCGCACCAAGGAAAGAATGACTTATTCCAATGTTCGCAAAATTTTGGAGGACGAAGATCCAGAATTGCTGGAGCGCTATAGTCCATTAATTGATGATTTTCGTCTTATGAAAGAATTGGCGATGAAGCTGCGTGATGCACGGATGCGGCGGGGCGCGGTTGACTTTGATTTTGAAGAGAGCAAAATCATCGTAGATGAGAACGGCAAGGCTGTAGATATTGTAAAGCGTGAGCGTTCTGTAGCCGAGCAGATTATCGAAGAATTCATGCTTGCGGCGAATGAAACAGTCGCTGAGCATTTTCACTGGTTGAAGGTTCCGTTCCTTTACCGGATTCACGAAGATCCAGATCCAGAGAAGCTGCAGAATTTTATGGCTTTTGCGGCTAATTTCGGATATCACGTGAAGGGCCGTGGCAATTCGGTTCATCCACGTGCTTTGCAGGATCTGTTGGAGCAAATCCAAGGGACTAAAGAACAGACCGTAATTAGCACAATGATGTTGCGTTCCATGAAGCAGGCAAAATATGATGCGGAGAGCACTGGCCATTTCGGACTGGCTGCGGAATACTATTCCCACTTCACTTCTCCGATTCGCCGTTATCCCGATCTGGTCATTCACCGCGTAATGCGTGAAGTGATTGAGAATGGAGGGGCGCTGAGCCAGAAACGACATGATTATTTGGCCGGCCGGATGCCTGACATTGCTCAGCAGTCCTCTGAACGTGAGCGTGTGGCGGTAGAAGCAGAACGCGACACAGAGCAGTTGAAGAAAGCTGAATACATGCAGGATAAAGTAGGCGAGGAATTCGAGGCAATGGTCAGTAGTGTGACCAGCTTCGGAATGTTCATCGAGCTGGACAATACCGTCGAAGGCCTTATTCGTCTCAGCGCTATGAGCGACGATTATTATCACTTTGACGAGGCCCATATGGCGCTCATCGGCGAGCGCACATCACGGGTGTTCCGCATTGGCGACGAGGTGAAAATTCGAGTTGCCAAGGTAAATATGGATGACCACACGATCGATTTCGAGTTGGTCGACATGAAACCACGCGCGCCAGGTGAGCATCGCGGGGGTGGTTTTGGAGGCGGCCGTGGTGGCAAAGGCGCCCGTCCAGGTGGCGGCGGCTTCAAGGCGCCAGCCGGGGGTAAAGGCGGCGCGGGCAGCAAGGGCCGCGGCGGTAAAGGCAAGCCCGGCGCTGCTGTAGGCGCGGGCAAGGGTAAGCCGGGCGCTGGTGTGCGCGCCGGCGGAGGGCCGCGCGAAGCGGCCGGTGTTGGTGCACTGGGCGGACGCGGGAAGCGGAAGCGCGGGCGTGATGCCGGCGAGGATGCGAGCCGGGGTGTTGCGGCGCCGGGCGGAAGCCCCGGTGCAGAGCGCGGGGGCGAAGCCGGCGGCAACGCAGGCGCGCCGCGTGAGCGCAGCGGCGGGCGAGGCCGCGGCGGTGACAACGGCGGTACCGGTGGTGGACGCGGCATCAACTTCGGCTTTGGCTCCGGCAAAGGCGGTTACGGCGCGCCTGCGTCTGAGTCTTCCGGCGGCGAAGTTCGCGGCCTAGACGGCAGCACGAAGTTCCGTAGCCGCGAGGACCGCGGCGGTAACTTTGGTGGTGGAGAAGGCAGGGGCGGCGCTCCAACAGGTAAAGGTCGCCGTAAAAAGAAGAACAAAAGCGGTGTGTTCATCGGTCAGTCCGTGACACCGGGCAACGTTCAGACTTCTGATCAAGCCACTACTAAACGTAGTGACACTACAGGCAGCGCTCCAGACGGAACTCCTCGTAAGAGAAAGAAGAAATAAATAAACGTTGTTGGCTACGTTTCGTAGCTCAATAACGCAAGATTAAGCACCGCCCTCTTTGCTGGGGGCGGTGCTTTTTTAATTGGTGCTTATTTTTAATTGCATAATGTTCAGTTAAAGCCCGGCAGTTCAGTAAAAGTGATAGTTAACTGCACTTTGTATATCTAAATCTGATAAATAAGCTGAATAGATGTATAAAGTGCATTTATATAGCTTTAGCGTCGGAGGGATAGAGATTGAATGAAATTGATTAAGAGGCGATTGTGGTATGGGCAATATCGCAACACAAACGACTATTTTATCAACAAATGTAATAAAAGTTAACTATTGGGTAAACTTACTGACAACTAGTTGTCAAAATGGCTGAGAGAGGATTGCCTTATCCTTCCTTGCGCACAATCGATTCCATTTGTTACAATATAGATCAGACGTTCGATGACTATGTCGTTTAAGATTAGAGAGACATGGTTACTTTAACTTATGAATATGATTCAAGGAGTGATTCTCATGGGTAAAAAAGCAGACGGGAAAGTACTTGCCCAGAACAAAAAAGCTTCCCATGATTATTTTATCGAGGATACTTATGAAGCTGGCTTGGTGCTGACAGGTACAGAGATCAAGTCGCTGCGTAATGGCCGCGCTAATATTGGAGATGCTTTTGCTACGATCCGTAACGGTGAGCTTCACATTCACAACATGCATATCAGCCCTTTTGAACAAGGTAATCGTGCTAACCCTACTGACCCGACGCGTACTCGTAAATTGCTGATGCACAAGGAGCAAATTCATAAACTGCTGGGCTTGTCTAAGCGAGATGGATTTACGATTGTGCCACTCAAGGTTTACGTGCGAAATGGCTATGCGAAGCTGTTAATTGGTCTTGGTAAAGGTAAGAAAGAGTACGACAAACGTGACTCTGCTGCCAAGCGTGATGCTCAGCGTGATATCCAACGTGTATTGCGTGAGAAGCAAAAGATCGCCAGATAATCTATGTGTAGTAGACGATTCAAATGAGTTCCAGTTTCCACCTTCAATTCCTTTAACCTACGTGTTAAAGTATTGATAAATGTGATATACTGAGTAAGTAAGATTATTGCTTCGTTACAGACTTCTTGCAGAAGAAGCTGTGGATTGGATCTCTCTTGCTTGGAAGATCCGCTTGATCCGAAGCGCCCTTTTTAATGAGGGGCCGTTCTTGGATTCGACGGGGGTAGTTCGAGCATGAGTAGCGAGTAGTGGGGACGCGTCCGCTTCATCAACGCTAAAGCCTATTAAACGGCAAACAACAAAACAACTACGCTTTCGCAGCCTAAGAAACTGTGTGCGTGCTTCTACTCTGCATCGTCCATGTGACAGGGCTAGGGGCTAACTAATAGTGGAATACGCTGTCTCATCTCCGCCTGGGGTGAGCTGAAGAAGACAATCAGGCTGACCCAACGTATAGCCGGTTACGGGGCGATACTCGGGTGACATCAAAACTGTGACTACACTCGTAGAAGCTTATGTGCCGTTATCTTCGGACAGGGGTTCGACTCCCCTCGGCTCCATATGGAGTATTAGTGAAGACACCTTTAGGGGTGTCTTTTTTCATTTCAACGGTTGTTTTTGACTATACGAAGTGGTTAAAAAGCTTACTATGACGCGGTTTCTGAGGCTTGCTGTTAATGGATACAGTGAGTTTCACTGAGCCTATACGGAGACAGAAGGAGGGGACCGCAATGAATACAAACCAAATAAGAAATGAAAAATTTTATGCTGTTACAATCTTGCCACCCGAGTTCCTGAATACTCCTGCTTCTATAAGATATTCGCATGCCTGTTGCATGGCATTAATAATATTGCTCCCAGTTCTGTTAAATCCAAAAGCACGAGCTGTAACTGAATAAAGATCGTTAGTCGTAATTCCGATACTCTTGCTTACAATTTGGAGCATTGCCTCTGCGATTTCTTCTTTGGAAATGTAAGTTATTGCTCTTAAGCCGATATCATTAGCAATTGGAACTCTTGCTTTAATGCTTTAGGCTCCTTTAATCCAGAGGAATTCAGCCCTTCTTTTGACCAGGGTTTCTCGACACTCTGAAAAGACACCCCTAAAGGTGTCTTTTTTTATGTGCGTCCAGCATGGGCGCTATCTATAGGTTTGAAGTCCCGAATGGCGAAGGCAGTAGTAGCCATTAGCTTAAGGCAAGGGTGTCCACCGCGAGGTGGAATCTGAAGGAAGCCAGCGGCAAATCTCCGGTCTGAGGAACACGAACTTCATATAAGGCTAACGTAGGCTGGATGAGGTTGCATAACAAACCAAAGTCCATACTGCCAAAGGCGTATGAGAGTAAATGGAGCAGATAGATGAGAGGAAGATAGCGTTCTTACCTGGGGAGATCTGTGCGGAAGGCGAAGTCACTTCGTAACCCTGCTTGAGAAAGTAGACTGAACGCACAGAAGTCAGCAGACGCCATAGTACGCGAGCTGTTGCAACAGCTGCGGAAGGGCTGAACATGGAATAGGTATTTGTACATCCAGGCGTTCAAGGTGGGTAATGAAAGCAGAAAATCCGAAAGGACCTGACTGAAGAAGGAAGCGGTGAATCCCGTGAGGGGCTTCGGCAGGGCAGAATCCATCTTTGGCATAAGCGGAAAGTACAAATCACGTAAAGAGAGGTAAAAAAATGTTGGAGCAACTACTGTCACGGGAAAATCTTCTGCAAGCCTTAAAGCGTGTTGAAGCGAATAAAGGAAGTCACGGCGTAGATGGGATGTCTGTAAAATCCTTACGAGAACACATCGTACAAAACTGGCAGACTTTGCGGCAAGCGATAGTAGAAGGAGCCTATGAACCAAGCCCCGTGCGCCGAGTCGAAATCCCGAAACCTGGTGGCGAAGGTGTTAGGCTATTAGGAATACCTACCGTGACAGATCGAATGATTCAACAAGCAATCGCTCAGGTATTAACGCCATTGTTTGACCCAGAGTTTTCTAACCATAGTTATGGATTTCGTCCGAAAAGGCGAGGACATGATGCGATAAGGAAAGCTAGAGCATTCATGAAAGAAGGCTATCGATTCGTAGTCGACCTGGACCTGGAGAAATTCTTTGATCGCGTCAACCATGATCGACTAATGATGAAGATTTCGGAGAAAGTGACGGACAAGAAAGTTCTCTGCTGATTCGTAAATATTTTCAGTCAGGCGTAATGGAAGGCGCGCCACAAGGAGGTCCACTCAGTCCGTTATTATCTAACATCGTCTTAGACGAGCTCGACAAGGAACTTGAGAAACGTGGACACCGCTTCGTCCGCTACGCGGACGACTGTAACATCTATGTGAAAACACTAAGAGCAGGAGAGCGAGTGAAGGCATCCATCACCGGATTCATTGAGACGAGACTAAAACTAAAGGTAAACCAAGCGAAGAGTGCGGTGGACCACCCATGGAGACGAAAATTTCTTGGGTTTAGCTTTAGTAGCGATAAAGAGCCGAAGGTGAGGATAGCAAAACAGTCCTTGCAGAAAGCGAAGGCTCGAATTCGGGAGATAATATCCCGGAAGAAATCGATGCGAATGGAAGAACGAATCCAGGAGCTCAATGGATACTTGATGGGATGGCACGGATATTTCTCGCTGGCGGATACGCCAAGTGCCTTTAAAGCGATAGATATGTGGATTCGAAGGAGATTGCGAATGTGTCTCTGGAAGCAATGGAAGAACCCGAGAACCAAAGTCAAAAGGCTTATCTCCTTAGGCGCGCCTAAGGAGATAGCCTATGAGTGGGGAAATACCCGAAAAGGGTATTGGCGAATTGCAGGGAGTCCAATTCTGCAACGTGCATTGAATAACCGATACTGGGAATCTAATGGATTAAAGAGCGTATTGGACAGATACAACGCCTTACGGAATATTTCATGAACCGCCGTATACCGAACGGTACGTACGGTGGTGTGAGAGGTAGGGGGCTAGCCGCCCCCTCCTACTCGATTTTAAATATTTTTGAAAAATGGTTAGTCAGCTTGTTATTATAATAGATTAACCTACTATTTGAATTCACATTATCTAGAATTTTGCCGCATGAAAATCGCTGGATGGTAGCTGAAAAGAAGAGGGAGAGATCTCCTGCTCATTTTAAGTGTTATGCTATTGGTAATCATTGAATGTAATGGGAATGGATCCAATTAAAATTACTGCATTCTTATCACTATATTTCTGAAACCATAATACTTCAAAGGTTAAGGAATTTACATGCAGTTTAGTGAACTCGCTCTTAGGAAAACTCAGGCCCAATTTAAATGTGGCTAAAGTATCACTAACACTGACTTGTTTAAAATCAATAGTCTTACGTAGAGAAATTAAATCATCAGGAAGAATGATATCAACATCTTGCTCCGTACTTTTCTCTTTGTAATTAAATTGAGCAGAATAAGTGATTTTGCCTAATTTATTTTGGAAATTTCCTGAATCAAGGAACTTAAGTTTGTTTTCGGGTATGTTTTCTTGTGATATATACTTTTGTAAAATGTATTGACCCGTATTAATTACAACAGTTTTTCCATTATCAAGAGTTAGTTGTGCTTTATTAAAAGAAGGTATAAATTCATTCAAAGTAAAGTAAAGTTTGTTATCAAGAATGTTAGGAGAATTAACAGTAGTTTTATTGGTGACCTGCTCATTATCTTGAATAAGAGAAATTTCTTTAATATTCATATTGTCTACAGAATATGGTAGGAAAAGAGTTATTTTTTTATTAGCCGTTGTGGGGCTCTCCACAAACAGAAGATAATTTGATTCATTAAGTGTATATGATTGAATCTTTTTAAGAATAGTATCTTCAACTTGATCTTTTTTTATAATATTTTTCTGCGAAGTGCAAGACACAGCTATAAATACAATTAGAACTAGAGACATTATAGTAAGTAAACGTTTCAATAGCGCACACATCCTTGTTTAAAATAAAAAGAGAAGCCACTTTACTTAAAGTGGCCACCACTCTGTTCATTCTATTTAGTGAGGAATAGGATTAGACCAGAACCAAAACTCAGAGCCTCCATTCAAATCAATGCTCGAAGAACGGAATGTTTCGTTGATCCATGCAGTATCGTAATATACATAATTACGCTTAATGGTTTTTACAGCACTTTTTAAAGAGTAAACATGATATCCTTCAGTAGTAAACTCTTGAGTAAATGTTTTGGAAAAAGTCTGTCCTACAGCTAAACTCATGGATGCCTTTGCAACAGCAGAAAACCCGTATTCAAGGCTGCCAGTTAATGTTGCGGTTAATGAAGAGCTTGTTTGAAGGGTGATTTTAATTTTACTATCAGAATCATTGTTGTAAGTATCCATATTTTGTCCTGAATAATATGTCTCAGATCCTTCCATAATCCAGGTGTTTTTAGGTGTACCTAATAATGAAATGCGATTACTAACAGAGGGCTCAGAAATCTGTTCTAGATCTTCTTGTGAGGCGTAGGGGGTACCATCAATGTATAACCTGCCATCTTCATCATATGTTTCAACAGGTGCTCTAAAGTGTCCAGTAACCTCAGTGTCTTCTGATGCTGCAAAAGCAGATGTGGAGATTGCACTTGATAATAACAATGCTCCCAGCAAGATTTTGGCTGTTTTTTTCATAATAACAACTCCGTTAGCAATATTTGGTTGGCCAACCTGTTACCAAATATATCATATATACCAAAAAAATACATCTATATTTTTATTTGGATTATATTAAATATTTTAGGCGTTTTTGAAGGTTTCTCAATAGAAAGCGTTCAGAATAATTTTAATAGTATTTTTAATAGATTGTTTCAGAGAATTGATAGTATTAGTTAAGTGGAAAATTTTTAAAGGATGTAAAACTGGATATATGTGATTTTGGACTTGCAAGTTCTCCCTCGGCTCATATGGAGTATCAGTGAAGACACCTTTAGGGTGTCTTTTTAGTTGTGCGCCCAGCATGGGCGCTATCTATAGGGTTGAAGTCCCGAATGGCGAAGGCAGTAGTAGCCATTAGCTTAAGGCAAGGGTGTTCATCGCGAGGTGGAATCTGAAGGAAGCCAGCGGCAAATCTCCGGTCTGAGGAACACGAACTTCATATAAGGCTAACGTACGTTGGGTGAGGTTGCAATACAAACCAAAGTCCATACTGCCAAAGGCGTACGAGAGTAAATGGAGCAGATAGATGGAGAGGAAGATAGCGTTCTTACCTGGGGAGATCTGTGCGGAAGGCGAAGTCACTTCGTAACCCTGCTTGAGAAAGTAGACTGAACGCACAGAAGTCAGCAGACGCCATAGTACGCGAGCTGTTGCAACAGCTGCGGAAGGGCTGAACATGAATAGGTATTTGTACATCCAGGCGTTCAAGGTGGGTAATGAAAGCAGAAAATCCGAAAGGACCTGACTGAAGAAGGAAGCGGTGAATCCCGTGGGGGGCTATAGCAGGGCAGAATTCATCTTTGGCACAAGAGGAAGGTACAAATCATGTAAGGAGAGGGTAAAAAAAAATGTTGGAGCAACTGCTGTCACGGGAAAATCTTCTGCAAGCCTTAAAGCGAGTTGAAGCGAATAAAGGAAGTCATGGCGTAGATGGGATGTCCGTAAAATCCTTACGAGAACACATCGTACAAAACTGGCAGACCTTGCGGCAAGCAATAGAAGAAGGAACCTATGAACCGAGCCCCGTGCGCCGAGTCGAAATCCCGAAACCCGGTGGCGGAG
>NZ_CAKMAB010000037.1:0-58352 GCF_924513355.1 Paenibacillus pseudetheri | reverse complement strand
TAGTTCATGTTCTGATTCTCCTTATGTAGGGGTGGTGTGGTAACTTCATTCTACACGAATCAGTCATGGGCTATTTTTTTATTCTCTTAGCAGCTGTCGCACTTCATATTACAATCCGTCATAAATTAAAACGGGTATTACTGAATGTAATTGGGAATGCGCTGAAGTATATGGACAAGCCGAACCCTTTAATCCGTTTTTCTCTGCAAGTGGATAGTGAATGGGTGACTGTTGCAGTGAAGGATAATGGAATGGGTATTGATGCCGAAGCTCTTCCACATATCTTTGAACGGTTTTATCGTGCAGAGCCTTCTCGGAACCTATCGACAGGCGGTAGTGGACTTGGTCTTGCGATCGCTCGTCAGATTATTGAAGGGCATGGCGGGTCGATATGGATGGAAAGTGAACCAGGTGTGGGATCAAGCCTGTTCTTTACTTTAAAGCGCACGACCGAAGAAGGAGGATTTCATTCGCATGACACGGATTCTGATTATTGAAGATGAGGCAACGATAGCGCAATTGGAAAAAGATTATTTTGAGCTGAGCGGTTTTGCCGTTGATATATGTCATACAGGTTCTGAGGGGCTTGGGCATGCTCTTGGAGGGGATTACAATCTTATTATCGTAGATTTGCAGTTACCTGGCATCGATGGTTTTGAATTATGCCGCCGGATTAGGGAGGCGAAGGAAGTACCGATCTTTATCGTATCTGCGAAGAAAGAGGAGATCGATAAGCTTCGGGCGTTTAATCTTGGAGCGGATGATTATATTACGAAGCCCTTTAGTCCAAGTGAATTAGTAGCAAGAGCGAAGGCGCATCTAACTAGATATGAACGCATGCTTAGTAAGCTAGAACCTATGGAGAAGCATGAGATCCAAATCCGTGGAGTTCATATCGATAAAAATTCCCGCAGGGTGTTTGTACGTAATCATGAGGTTTTGTTTACCGCGCGGGAGTTCGATGTACTGGTCTTTTTAGCGAGTCATCCGAATCGGGTATTCAGCAAAGATGATCTATTCGAACGGATCTGGGGGATGGACTCCAGCGGGGATATCGCAACGGTTACGGTTCATATTCGCAAAATACGGGAGAAACTGGAAGCGGACCCCTCGAATCCACAATATATTGAAACGGTGTGGGGTGCGGGATACCGGTTTACGGTGTAATGGCGTTTTTCTTGAAGATTTTCGATAATTTTAAGCTCTGGTTAATACTTTATTAATAAATCGTTTCTGGGGAGTTTATTTCTTTCCATTATCATTTAGTTATAAACATGAACAACAAATAACTTAATGATCTTAGGGGGAAATATAGTGAAAATCGTAGCTAAAAAAGCAGCAGCATTCATGGTCGCAGCAACACTAGGTGCAACCTATTTACCTTTTGGGGTGTTAAATGTACAAGCAGCACCTGCATCAAGCCATAAGGGGATATCCGCAGCAGCATCTAAGTTATCAGATAAAGAAATTCAAGAAGCCGTTGAAGTGCTTGCGGGACTAGGTGTGTTACAGGGTTATGCAGATCATTCGATGGGTGTACACCATCCAATCAATCGTGCAGAATTAGTGAAAATGGTAGTACTGACCTTTAAATTACAAGGCGCCGAGGAGAACATTGCTCCATTCACCGATGTGAATTCGAACGTATGGTATTACAAATATGCGTCAGTACTTGTTGGTTTAGGGATAATGGAAACGGTAGATGGTAAATTTAACCCTAATGAAACGGTAACGGATGAAGAGCTTGTGCAAGTAGTATCGAAGGCGCTAAAGCGTGACGTCTTATCGGTTAAGTACTGGGTTAATCAATTGAATTCTACTGCTGAACCCGCAACACGTGGAGAAGTAGCGGCCTTACTGAATACAGCACGTAAAGCAATGCCTTCCGATAAAGCTCAAATTACAAGTGTGAAATCGATCAATGAAATTACATTAATCGTAACCTTGGATGCTTCTTTGACAGCTGAGAATGAGGTGTTTGCTAAAGCAAAAGAAGATTTTGTATTCAATGACGGTCTAACCTTGACGAATATGCCGCGGCTGAAATCGGGTTCTGTTGCAACGTACATTGTTCCTACATCGGTGCAAAAAGCTGGAACAACCTATAACTTATCGTACAAAGGTAAGAATGCAGGATCATTTGCAGGAAACGCAGCCAAGGTGGATATGACAACAACCACTCAGGTAACCAACGATACCTTTGAGATTGAAGCACTGAAAACAAATGGGGTCATTGACTATGGATATGTCATCTCTGCATACAGTGGTGGTCGTGGTGCTAACGCATTTGTTTTGGATGAGAACAACAGAACAAATGGCATTACGTATCAAATCATTCCTTCCATGCAAGGTAGACAAGTAACAATTACACCAGAAGGTGGGGCATCCATCGTTGCCAAGTATGTTCCATTTACACAATCAACAGATGGTAAGATTGAGCCGAAATTCCGACTTCCTGAAGGACAAGTCTTGAAACCGGGCGTGAAATATACTATAACGTCGGACTGGGCTAATATTGCAAATCCATCATTCGAAGCAAAAGAAATAACTCCACTGCAAATCTCTGGTGCGGAAGCTGTTAGCGATACATCCATCAATGTATCCTTGGCTCAAGACCCTGGCGATGAATTGATTTCGGGTCGTAGTGTACAACTAACCGCTCCAAACGGAGACAAATGGGTTGCAACCTATAAATTCTCCAGTCGTAAAGGTGCCGTAGGTGTATTCGATATTACGAATAGCGGTAAATTGGCTGCTGGGACAGTGTATACTGTAACACCACTAGGCGCATGGGCAACTTCTCAAGCCACATTCACTTCGAAATAAGGTGAGTCTACATGAAAGGTGTTGAAAGTCATGCGCTTTCTCGTCTTGACACTCCTTCTCTTTATATCAGGATGTCAGACAGATGATTTCAAGGTGTTAGACAACCAAGGGCAGCAATCAACTCAGGAGGTGAGCAATGAAATGGACAAATTGAACCAAGACTGTTAACTGCTGCACGTCAAGGAGATAAGGAGCATATAACAAAACTATTAGCAGATGGTGCAGATATTGATGCTACAGACAATGATGGTAGGACGTCCGCTATGATCGCTGTACACACGAATCAATTGGATATATTCAAATTATTGCTTGAAAAAGGCGCCGACATTAATATTCGTGACAATCGCTCGGATAATCCGCTTCTCTACGCTGGGGCTGAAGGTATGCTTGATTTTGTAAAGATATCTGTTGCTGCAGGCGCTGATACATCCATTCTGAACAGGTTTGGGGGAACCGCCCTTATCCCTGCTGCTGACCGCGGTCATGTAGACATTGTGGAAGAGCTTCTTACAAGTTCTGATGTCAATATTGATCATGTCAATAATCTGGGTTGGACTGCATTACTTGAAGCGATCATACTGGGCGATGGCGGGAAGGCACATCAGACTATAGTGGAATTGTTAATTCAGCATGGTGCTGACATTCAACTTGCGGATTCTAATGGAATTAGCCCCTTACAGCATGCACAAAATAGGGGTTATCAAGAAATGGTTGAGATGCTAATGAATAAACGTAGTGAGTCGTTATAATTGTAAGAAAAGGAAACTCCGATCAATTTGGAGTTTCCTTTTCTTTGTCCTTTAAATACAGGATTACTTAACTCCACAGACCTCGTAATATAGTATAATCAGACTATAATATTCAATAGTGGAAGATGGGAATATAGCACTATTAAATTTATCGAAGAATGAGGCGTGCATGAGGACTTCGGAGAATAAGATTAAGTTAAGTCATTTATTATACATAGTAGTATTTATCGGTCTGTTGATTGTTGTGCGATGGGGCTGGCATAATCATTTTTCGTTGTCCAATCCACCTGCTGTGAAGCAAGGTGTGTTAGATTTACGTGGAGTGGATATTGAATCACTAAGCTCCTTTCCGCTGGATGGTGAATGGGAATTCTATCCTGAACAATGGGTGAATGCTACCAATATTGACAACGCTACGAAAGGGCAGAGGCTTCAGGTGCCGGGTAACTGGACTTCTAAATTCAATCCAGCAGATCAAGAGAAGGCATATGGATACGGAACTTATCATTTGCGTATTCTGCTGAATCAACCCTTGTCTGAGCCGCTTAGCTTTTGGTTCCAATCGGTCTATACTGCTTCTGAAGTGGAGATTAATGGAACAGTCCTCTCACGATTCGGTAAGTTATCTGAAGAGAAAAAAGGTCATATTTCTGCCGCGAAGTCATTCCTGATCAGTTATTTACCGACAGATCAGAACCAAATGGATCTATTTGTTCGAACGTCAAATTTCGGGTCTCCGTTAAAAGGAGGCATTGTTAGGTCTGTAGAGTTTGGCATTCAACATGAGATAGATTCAGTCTACTGGAATTCCATTGGCTTGCAGCTAATTGTAGGGGTATTGCTTTTGATTCACGGGCTCTATTTACTGATTATTTATTTGATGGATGTGCGAAAAACAGAGTTGATTATTTTCTTTTCGTTGATGGTCGCAGCAGCTGTATCTATTGGGGTTGAACATAATGGACTATTGTTCCAGTTTCTTCAAGTTGATTTTGCCTGGACATTGAAGCTAAAGGTTCTTTCATATATAGGGTTTTGCTTGTTCTTGTTCCTGATGGGAAGAGAGCTCTTTGGGAACCTGCAGAAAGGTAAGGCTTTTTATAGTTATATCCTTTCACTCCTCGGTTTTACTCTATTTATAATCTTTGGTCCAGAAGAGACAGTGCTGTTTTCGATCGAAAAAGGGGTCTATATGATCCTGTATTACATTCCAGTATTTTGGACGGCTTATTATTTTATGAAAATGGTATTTATTCAAGCTGAGGGAGCTCTATTTTTATTATGTTCAGTACTAGCTGTGATTAATAACATAATGTGGGCGTCTGTCTATTACGCAGGAACCTCACAATTTATGTTTTATCCAGTAGATTTAATTGCTGCACTTGCCGCTTTTTCTACCTATTGGTTTAGGAGATATTTTTATCATTCCCATCAAAATGTGTTACTGAATGCCCAATTGGCTGAAGCCAACAAATTAAAGGATCGTTTTCTGGCCAATACATCTCATGAACTACGGACTCCCTTGCATGGGATTATGAATATTGCTCAGAGTGTGTTAACAAGAAAGAAACATGTACTGGATGAAGAGAGTCAACGTGACATGGAACTGCTAATCATGGTCAGTCGGCGGATGTCGCTCATGCTGAATGATTTGCTAGATGTAGTGAGATTGCAGGATAAACGGATTGTGATGAACATCAAGATGGTGCAAGTAAGGTCCTTGGCTGAGGGCGTGCTGGATATGTTACGCTTCCTGACCGGTGGGACTAAGGTGGAGCTTCGCATGGACATTAATGAGGATTTGCCGCGTGTATATGCTGATGAGGAGCGATTGGTACAGATTCTGATTAATCTAGTTCATAATGCGCTTAAGTTCACCGAACAGGGAAGTGTTGTACTGTCAGCAGAACAAGTGGATGGGCAGGTATGGATCCATGTCACGGATACAGGAATTGGTATGGATGAGGCACTGAGAAAGCGTGTATTTATGCGTTATGAACAAGGAGCTTACGGTGAAGGTGGTATCGGTCTGGGTCTTAGTATTTGTAAAGAGTTGGTTGAGCTGCACGGTGGTGAATTATTATTGCAATCGCAACCGGGCAAGGGAAGTAAGTTTAGCTTCAAATTACCTGAAGTCAATGAGAGTTTACAGTCTTCCATTTCTGATGCCCAACTAGAAAAGAATACAGAAGCATTGTCACCATTTAGCTCATGGATCACCGCTGAGGCCTCTACTATGGTGGCCGCCACATATTCCACGAAGGAAGTAGAGCCACTCACGAAGCTTGATACAGACGCTGATATTATTCGTGTTCTGGCGGTTGACGATGATTCGGTCAATTTAAAAGTTTTGCAAAATATTTTGTCAGATGGAACCTATCAGATGGTGACTACGACTTCTGCACGTGAAGCCCTGGATAAGTTAAACCATGATCGATTCGATCTGATCATCGCTGATGTGATGATGCCGGGGATGTCTGGTTATGAAATGACAAGATTAATCCGCGAGCGGTTTACGATGTATGAATTGCCTATTATTCTACTGACTGCACGCAGTGAGCGGGAAGATGTCTATGCAGGCTTCTTGGCTGGAGCAAACGACTATGTTACCAAGCCGGTAGATGCAATGGAGTTGAAGTATCGTGCCTTATCCCTTTCATCTATGAAGCGAGCAGTCAATGACCGGTTGAGGATGGAGGGTGCTTATTTACAAGCGCAGATCCATCCACACTTTCTCTTCAATACACTGAATTCGATCATGTCCTTAAGTGACTTTGATACTGCAAAAATGAGAGAGCTATCAGATGCGTTCACAACTTATCTACGCATTAGTTTTGACTTCTTAAATGCAGGCAAGCTCGTTACGCTGTCACAGGAGCTTGAATTGGTGGAGAATTATATATATATCCAGCAGCAACGTTTTGAGGAGAGACTCCATGTGGAATGGGAAGTAGATGCGAATCTTGAAATGTTGATGCCTCCGCTTACGATTCAACCTCTTGTTGAGAATGCTGTTCGACATGGCGTTTTAAGTCGGGCTAAAGGCGGAACACTGCGTATTCACATTGAGACACGTGCGGATGCTGTCCATTTTAACATTGTAGACACAGGGTTGGGAATGGACGAAGCTCAAGTCAGCAAGCTGCTAAATCCAAAAGGCTATAAGAATCAAGGTATTGGGCTACTTAATACGGATAGAAGATTGATACAACTATATGGACGTGGCCTGCAAATTCAAAGTATCCCTGGTTTGGGAACTACGGTGTCATTTATCATTCCTGATAAGGATTGATTATGATCATGGGGTAACTCTTTGGAGTTATCCCTTTTTGGTGTTTTCTTTAGGAAATTATGTGAATATTTCACTATTGTTGCATCATTGATTGTAAAAATAAAAGCTACCTGCCATTATTACAAAGAAAGGAAAATTTGTAATCAAAAAATCATTCACGATAGGAGAATAAGAATGATGACTAATAACTTATTTGTAAACGAGACAAGAGAAATACTGAGCTGGATGAATCGCCCCGAGCGTTGGGAGTTTACAGACTTAGATGAGCTTACAATAATTGCACCTCCTAAATCGGATTTTTTCCAAGACCCGGCAGGAAAGCATATCGTAAGCTCAGCGCCATTCTTATCCGTACCTGTTGGAGCTTCCTTTGAAATGACAACCAGAATAAGTGTCGATATGCGCCATAAATATGATTCAGGATGCCTCATGTTTATGATGGACAATCATAACTGGGCAAAGATTTGTTTTGAATTTAACGGACAGTATCCCATAATCGTGTCTGTGGTGACAAGAGAAGGGATGTCAGATGATTGTAACTCCGTACAAGTTGCTGTAGACAATCCTTATTTACGTATAACCAAGCAAAACCATTGTATCACCTTCTCCTATTCGGAGGACGGAACGAATTGGACACTGATCCGATATTTTGGAATGAATGAAGGTGCTGAATGCGTAGCAGGTGTTGTCGCGCAATCCCCGCAGGGTGAAGGCTGCTTAGTGAAGTTTGACTATTTAACTTTATCGGCATCGAAGCAAGAAAGTCGCTTCTAATGAATCAATTTTTGATAAATATTCCTTTTAAATAAGAGGAGTCCGGTCAGTTTATTGCCGTAGGTGTGAATGCTTGCGTATGTTTTGAATCTGCGGAGTGCAATTCCTAACTTGTTGTGTTTGTCATTTTAGCAATAGGTCCATCGATCAGATCGGTGACCACGTAAAGGATACAAATTACTAGGAAGGCCAAACTTAGCGGCTTGAGGAATAATAACAACATTGCCAAAATGATTCTGGGATTAGAAGATTATACTGAAGAAATAGAAATGTAGATTAGAGATTGAAAGTTAATACGGTTTATACAAAAACAAGCCGGAGCGAATGAATCACGCTCCGGCTTGTTTCTATGATTGTTAAAGCTTATTTCGCGGATACAGACTTGAACCATTCGTTAACTTCTTTGGTGATTTGGTCACCGCCATTGGATTTCCAATTGGCAACGAATTGATCAAAGGAGTCTACTGGCAGTTTGCCATAAATAATTTTGTTGAAAGTTTCCATTTCGGACTGACGAAGCAGGTTCCATTTGGAAACCATCGTTGGTGTAGCAGCACCGGTAAAGTAGTTTTGTTTACGGACGTCTAGTTGTGACATAACAACTTTTCCTGCCGCCCAGTTTTCTGGTTTACGGAACTCTGCCATTTGTTTTTCATAAGGTGTAACAGGTGTCTCGCCATCAGCAAGTTTAACCAAAGTCTTCATAAACAGATCAGGAATACGGGCCGGACCTGTTAAGAATGGGAATTCATTGGAGAAGTCTTTAATCTTGGCTTTATCACTTGTTGGTTGTCCATCAATCATATCCCAGTCGTAACCTTTAGCAAAGCCATGCTCATATTGACTGCCTGCAGCAGGGTTAGCTAGGTTATCAAGCAAGTAGTTATAATACAAGAAAATCGCTTCTGGATGCTTAGCATCCTTGTTAATCATGATACTAGCATTTACACCAGAATTCTGCCATTTGGTTCCAATCAAACCATCTGGTCCTGCTGGAACCGGATAACCTTTAATCTTCGCTCCAGGTACGTTCTTCATAAGATCGGGAGCAGGCCAGTCTGGAACCCAGTTGGCGCCTGGCAGAATACCAGCTGCACCTTTCGTGAAGCTCTCAGCGGATTTACCTTCATCCCAAAGGGCGGAGTCCGTGTGGATATATCCTTTATCCATCCATTCGCTAAGCTTTGCGAGTGCTTGCTTAGCACCTGGGTTAATGGAACCATATTCAAGATTGCCATCTTTATCTTTGTTCCATTGTTCCTCAATGGTACCGTATGCCCCGAATAACCAGTCTAGTTGACCCATCCAGGTATTTGTGTTGTTTTTCAAAGAAATTGCAAGCGGGTACACATCTTTAGGCGCTAAGCCATCAGGGTTCTCGTTCTTAAATTTGTCCATGATGTTCTCAAGATCGGCGATGGTCTTAGGCGCTTCCAGCTTCAGCTTTTCCATCCAATCTTCACGTAACCACAAGAGCGTATCATCATTGTCGGTATATTCAAGGATCGGCAGATTATATTTCTTACCGTCTTTAGTGAATGGGTACCAAAGTTCTGGATGTGCTGCAACGTGATCTTTCAGAATTTTGTTTGCGTATTTATCAAACAACTCATCGATAGCGATGAACTGACCGGAATCAATAAGCTGATTGGTCAATACTGCGTTAGTTGGTGCAAAAACGAAATCAGGAAGCTTTTCGCCGGAAGCAATGGCAAGTTGAAGCTTTTGTCTGTATTGATCGTCATTTGCAGGATACCAAGTATCTTTATGCTTCATACCCAATGTTTCAAGCATCCAGCGATCGTGAACGTTGTTTTCTTTGGTATCACCTTGAACATACTTCTTAGGCATCAATACGGCACTGAACTCGATCGGTGGATCGTATTTACCTTTTGCGAAAGCAGCATCTGCTTCGGATTGGGTATTTTCGGTAGCGTTACCATTTTTGGCGTTCTCATTAGATGTGCCGCTACTGCCACATGCTGTGAGAGTGATAAGTGCTGTGACCGTGAGAAGCGACCACATTTTCTTGAACTTGATCATTCTTCAATTCCCCCTACTGTGTATGATCTTTACAAGTGTAACTTTAACAACTTGTCGGGGATGTCATCTATATGAGATTTTTAGTTTCGATAGGACTCTATCATGCTATTTGTTAGTATCTCTATATTCCTGCGGCGTTACCCCAAACTGCCGTTTGAATACTTTGATAAAATAAGCAGGGTCCATATATCCAATCTCCATGCTGATTTCATAGACTTTTTTATTGGTGGTCTTCAGTTTATGACAGGCACGATCCATCCGCAAGCGCGAGATATAATCGCTAATACCTTCACCTGTTTCAATCTTATAAATTTTTGATAAATGGGTCGGATGAAGATTTACATGATCAGCCAGAACACGTAATGATACATCATCATGCAAGTTCTTATCCGTATAATCTTGAATTTTCTTTACATACTCGGAACGTATGTCTTTGATTTCGTTGGATGTGCCTTCTTTTAGATTGGCTAGAACACTTAGCGACCATTTTCTTAGTTTACTAATGCTGGTAAAAGCATCCCCACTCTGCAACGCTTCTATATCGGTCCCCATTAAGTTTGCCAGTGTATGACCATTGCGATGTGCAAGATTCGTGAAAGAAGCAGTAATTAAAAAGCCAGCCTCCATGCAATGCTCCCAGGATTCAGACCATTTCTCATCCAGTTCGGCACAAACGGCAAGCAATTTCTCTTCGGCCGCATCCCAATGTCCACTCTCCAGTAGATGAATCAAAGAGGGAGGGGTATAAAGAGCGTCTAAAGGCCCTTGTGCTGAGGGAAGCTCCAAGTCACTGACCCGCATAATGAATTCTCGCTCATCTCCGACAATTTGGCGGAAAGAGGAGGAGGCCTGATGGAAACGATTCGACAGCTGCTCAGGAAACTTAAACCACTCCGTGATTACAATGGATAGTGAGCCTTTCAGAAATTGCTTAACCTTATATTGAAGTTGTAAAGAAAGCTTCTCTAATATGGATTCTTTTCCAAGGTCAGTTCCTTGTTCTTTAAGCTGGAGCAGAAACACAAGATATCCATGTTCCTCTTTAACGCCCCAGACCTCCATAAATTCTCCCATAATCTCTTCAGCCATATTAATAATCGCATATTCAATCAAGGTTTGATCGGTATTATCAAACTCTCCGAATTCTTCTTCCATTCGTACCAGCATCAATGCGGATTCTCCGGATTGGAAGGGCAGATCGTAACTCACGAGCTTCCGTTCCCATTCACCGGCTTGAAAACGATGACCTTGTAAGGCATCCAGTAGCAATCGCCCACGCAAAACAGGGAGATTCTCCCGGAGGGTAAACTGGGTTCGTTTAAGAGAACTTATAAGCTCCCATTCTGCGTTCAATTGATTGATCGCATTTCTGACTGCTCCGAGCAATTCATCGTCAGTCGGTGGTTTAAGCAAGTAATCTACGGTCTTGTTCTGGAGTGCTTTTTTGGCATAATCGAATTCTGAATGGCCGGATAATATAATACATTTAATTTTTTTGTTGTGTTTTCTTATCCGCTCTATCAATTCGATTCCCGTCATTTCTGGCATTTGAATATCTGAGATTACTATATCAATGGGATGTGTATCGATAATTTGTAGTGCTTCACGTGCTGAATAAGCTTTATGCACATGTTCAATTCCCAGCGTATGCCAGGGTTTAGTCATGGAAAGATTATCTACCCAGTGTGCTTCGTCGTCTACTATAATCATCTGCATGTTGTTAGTCTCCTTGATGTTCCTTTAATTTATAACTATCATCCTCAGTGGAGATTTCCCAGATAATTTCTGTTCGGAATCCACCGAGAGGGGATGGTTTGAAGGTAAGACTTGAATGATTGCCAAACAGGTGAATGATCCGCTGATTCGTATTCCAAAGACCACAACCCATTTCCTCCTGCAAAGGCTCCTGCATTTTACGGTTTAATGCTTCTAGCTGATCCGGATTCAGGCCAGGACCATCGTCATCGATATAAATTCTACAGAAACCGTTTGACTTCTCACCACTAATCTTGATCTCGCCTGATGAATAGGACTTCGCTACTCCATGAATCACAGAGTTCTCCACCATAGGTTGGAGCATTAGGCGAGGTACAGATTGGCTAAGCATATCCTCAGGAATATCAATATGATAATCAATTCTGCCATTGCGTAGTTTCTGGATATCTAAATAGTTGACCAAGAGCTTGATTTCTTCCTCCAAAGAAGCCGTCTCCCGTTCCATACGGGTGGTATAACGATAGTAAGCACTTAGATTATAAGCCATTGAGACGACAGCGTCCTCATCTTTCATCTGGGCCATATTGATAATATATCCAAGACAGTTATAGAGAAAATGTGGATTGATTTGAGCTTGAAGCTGCTTCAGGGTAGCTTCTCGAGCACGGATCTTTTCATTAAATACATTTTCTATCAGATCTTGAATTTGATGGGACATATCATTGAAACGTCGGAACAGAAACGAGAACTCATTTTGCTCATTGCTATGAAGCCGTACGGAGTAATCTCCTTGCTGTACGCGCTGTAAACCTCTGACTAGTTTTTTAATCGGATATTGAACATTTCTATAGAGCAGAATGGAAGAGGATACTCCCACAACAAACAGCAGAATCATTGTGATATAGAATAAATCTCGACTAAGAGAAATCGGTTTGAGAATTTGATAAAGGGGGACAACATCTACTAAATGCCAATCCAAAGAGGCTGACTTCACAGAACTAACCAAATATTTCTTCCCATTTAGTTTCACTACATCCTGAGTTGTATTCTCCGGAGAGTGATTATCCAGGTAACGAACTAGTTCGTCGGATAGCTGCTTGTCCGCGCTACGGTTAAGGATCGGTTTCTCCCCTTTGTGATAGAAGAACGGATCGCCTTGCCCACCTGCTTTATACGAATCAAGCATGTTCTGAATGTTCGTATAACTGAAGCTGGCTTCAATAACTAGGCTACTTCCCGTTAACGTCCCCGGCTGAGCTAAGGAATCCGTTAAGAACCAGTAAAAGGATTTTAGATCGCCTTGTGATTCCGCGCCATGATCACCATACGTCCATCTTCCACTCATATTTGCTTTTAAATAATCCTCATCATACCCGGTGGGTCTGTCGTAATTGGCGATGACATCTTTATTCTGCTGTGAATGAACGGCATATCTGGTAGGCCAAATATCTGTAACCCCAGCTTGAAGCACCATCTTTTCCTGGATAATATATCTTGTCTGCATCTGATCATATCGATCTTCCCAAACATTTAATCCATTGAATGCCCTGACATTGGGATCTCTTGAAAGAATAAGGGTAAAGTCCATCATCTGATTAATTCGCGAATCAATCTGATTAGATAAAAAGGTGAGTTGTTTCGTATTGGACGTCTGCAACTCTTTGCCTACAACCTCGAAGGTGACGTTATTTGAAAAGGTATACATGATAATGATGGGAATGAATAGGATTATGATCAAGCTGTTTATTTTGGCAAACAGACTAAATCGAGATTGTAAGTTTCCTCTAAGTATTGTAAAGCGCTTCCATAAATTCATAAATGCCCCTCCAGATGTTGTCCTAATAAAACCCTATCAAGCCTAACAATGTTATATAGTCAAACCTGAGAAACGCCTGATACTATTTATAGCAGAGATCCCCATCACACACAAAATATTTTTTTTGGGAACAGGAGAGAGCTATGGAGGCTAATATGGAGGTTAACTCGATACCACAGGCGAGCCTAGAAAGTCAGCCGAGTAAAAAAAGAAAAAAAGGCTTTAATCAACCATGGATTCTCCATTTTATGGTGTTGCCAGCGGCAATCATGGTTTTTATTTTTTCTTATATTCCGATGTCCGGAATTCTTATGGCATTTCAAGACTATAAACCTGCACTAGGTTTTTTTGATTCCGAGTGGGTCGGACTTAAGCATTTCAGGTACATGTGGGAGAATGATTATTTCCTGTCCATTACGTGGAATACGTTATTTTTTGCTTGCTCCAAGATTGTTTTGAACTTGATTATTCCGTTTATCTTCGCCTTATTGCTTAATGAGGTAAGAAGAATGGGCCTTAAAAGAACGATTCAAACACTCGTTTATCTTCCGCACTTTCTGTCTTGGGTTACACTTTCAGGGATTCTCATTGATATCCTTGCTCAGACAGGTATTGTCAATCAATTCCTCACATCTGTATTCGGCATCAAGCCGATTTTCTTCCTAGGAGACGGCAACTGGTTCAGGTTCACTATCATTACTAGTGATGTTTGGAAAGAGTTTGGTTTCAATACGATTATCTTTTTAGCGGCACTTTCGGGTATCAATCCATCACTTTATGAAGCTGCTGAAGTGGATGGGGCGGGGCGTTGGAAACAAACGATGTATATCACAATTCCTGCGTTAATCCCAATCGCTATCGTAATCGCCACCTTGGCACTGGGTAATGTGCTCAACGCAAACTTTGACCAGATCTTTAACTTGTACAGTCCATTGATCTATCAGCAGGGAGATATCATTGATACCTTCGTGTATAGAGAAGGTCTACTAAGCGGACAGTTCAGTTTCGCAACCGCAGTTAATCTATTTAAATCGGTAATTAGCTTAGTCTTAATTGTAGTCTCTTACCGACTTGCTTATAGATTTGCAGGGTACAGAATTTTCTAGAAAGGATGACAACTGATGTACCATAAAACAATTCCATATCGAATATTCAGTATAATCAATAATATATGCTTGACTATCATTTCCGTGCTCTGCCTGCTACCTTTGTACCACTTACTCATGGTATCTCTTAGTGCATCCGCACCTGCTAATGCTGGATTAGTCACATTCTGGCCGATTGGCTTTACCTTTGAAGCCTATGCAAAGACGTTTAATAATGTCAATTTCCTTAACTCCTTGTGGGTGTCTGTGGAACGGACAGTACTCGGAACAGGACTTGCGCTGGTGGTAAATACGGTTGCAGCTTATGCGCTGTCTAAGGAAACAAGAGTCTTTCGTGCAAGAAACGTCTATCTTTGGTATTTTGTTGTCACCATGCTGTTCAGCGGTGGTCTGATACCGGGTTACATTCTAATTCTGAAGCTTGGTCTTATGAATTCATTGATGGCGCTTATTCTTCCTGGATTAGTTGCTGTATTTAACATCATTTTGCTTCTGAATTTCTTCCGTACCGTACCAAAAGATCTTGAGGAAGCAGCTTTTATTGATGGGGCAGGGCACTTTCAGACCTTTATAAAAATATATTTACCGGTCTCCTTACCTGTTATTGCAACTGTTTCTCTATTCCTTATGGTAGGACACTGGAACGCATACTTTGACGGTATTATTTATATTAGAGATGCAGACAAGCTTCCGCTAGCGACGTTTATGCAAACGATTATTGTTCAGGCAGATATGTCTAAGCTTGATCCGGCAGCCGTTGCTAATTTATCACAACGAACCATCCGGGCCTCGCAGATTTTCATAAGTGCTTTGCCAATTCTATTGGTTTATCCTTTCCTGCAACGTTTCTTTGTAACTGGGATTGTAGTAGGTGCTGTAAAAGAATAATCTCTTTTTAGAAAAAGAGTTTGAAGAAGGAGCTACGGTTCTAGTCCAAGACTAGAACATGTAGCTCTTTTTTTATTGCGATGAATTTCATGGCTAAATTGGATAATTATTGAAAACAATAAAAATATTCAGAAAATTTTCATATGACGATCATGCTAACATAGGCTATAATGAGGTCTAAAAAAGAAAAAAGAAAACGGGGCAAAAGAATGAATCAATTTAAAGGTGAAAAAAATCTTCTCTCAGAGAAGAAGGAGCGTTTCTCTTCCGCCGGCTTTATTTTCGCAGCTATCGGGAGTTCAGTAGGATTGGGGAACATGTGGAAATTTCCGTATATCACTGGGGAAAATGGGGGAGCGGCTTTCTTCCTTCTCTTCATTGTATGTTTAGTGTTGATTGGTTTACCCGTATTGTTGGCAGAGTTGGCCATCGGTCGTAGCGGACGTGGAAGCGCGGCTACTGCATTTGTACGAGCCGGAGGCGGGAAGAACTGGATGGCAGTCGGATTTCTGCAAGTCCTTGCACCATTTTTAATTCTTTCCTTTTATATCATTGTTGCAGGATGGACGTTGAACTACGCAATGATTGCCTTCAGTGGACAATTGTTCAGTTCCAGTAATTATGCAGGTGAATTCAGCTCCTTTATATCTGGTCCTATGCCAATGGTTTGGCAGGGGATAGCAATCCTTATAACGGCGGGTGTTGTTATTCTTGGAGTATCAGGCGGGATTGAGAAATTTAATAAAGTATTAATTCCTGGTCTGGTTGTTCTCCTTTTTGTATTGATGATTCGCGCAGTAACCTTACCGGGTGCTAATGAAGGAGTAGCCTTTTTCCTAAAACCAGACTTTTCGGTGCTGACGGCAGAATCTGCGCTGGTCGCATTGGGACATGCCTTCTTTTCACTTTCGCTTGGGATGGGGATTCTCCTGACTTACGGCTCTTATGTGGATAAAAAACAATCGCTAGGAACTGCTGCACTCGCAGTCGGAGCGGGAGATTTGTTATATGCGTTTATCGCAGGATTGATTATTTTTCCGACGACATTCTCATTTGGCATTGCTCCTGATCAAGGTCCTTCGCTAATTTTCATTGCTTTGCCAGCAGCTTTCTCAGCAATGCCATTTGGTGCATTCTTTGGTGGTTTGTTCTTTATCTTGCTGGCGATTGCCGCTTTAACTTCTGCCGTATCTCTGCTTGAGGTACCTGTATCTTTCGCGATGGAGCGCTGGAATTGGAGCCGGAAACGTTCAGTTTGGATTTTGTCATTAGTATGCTTCCTCCTCAGTATTCCTTCGGCGATGTCTCTGGGAATGTTCCCTGAGCTATCGTTTGGCGGCAAAGCGTTGTTCGATTGGGTAGATTTTGTAACTTCTAACATTATGTTGCCACTAGGCGGTCTGTTGGTTACCATCTTTGCGGGTTATTTCTGGAAAGGGGCAGCTGAAGCGGCTGGGCTTAAGGCAGGTTGGTTCCGCGTTTGGTTGTTTATGCTCCGGTATGTTGCGCCGATTTTGGTGTTCTTGGTGTTGCTTCATACTTCGGGGATTCTTTCTTTCTAAAATTAAAAGAAGCTTAAATAGCTAAAGGCGAATTTCCATTCAACGATGAATGAGAATTCGCCTTTATTTTTCATTTGATAGGCAGGCAGTTACAGGACTTGCCGTATCCATAGTCGTGGTAGATTTTGATGTGCCGGCCCTTACATTGATAACTCTACAAAACCTTCTCCAAACACATCTCTTATATCATGAATGGTGAGGAAGGCATCTCTATCCGCATTTTCAACGATTTTCTTGAGTGTGGGCACTTCCTGTTTGCTAATAACAATGTATAGCACTTCTTTGGGCTCTTGACTATAGTAACCTTTTCCTTGCAGAACGGTCACGCCTCTGTCCATGATCAAGTTGACCTGATCGGCGATTTTGTCCTGCTGCATGGAGATAATAGTGACTGCTTTTTTAGGATTCAGTCCTTCAATGATAAAGTCCATCACTTTTGTACCGACATAGAGCATAATGATGGTTACCATAAGCTTCTCTGCCCCAATAATGAAGAAAGAGGAAAACACAACGATCAAATCAAAAAATAAGAGGGCGTAACTAATATTCCAATGGAGATATTTGTTGGCTATTTTTGCGAGAATGGTTGTACCTGCAGTACTGCCGCCAACCCGAATAATCAGCCCAATGCCTGTTCCAACTAGTATGCCTCCAAATACCGCATTCACAACTAATTCATTGGAATGAATATTCCAATCGTGGGTAAGGTGCAGAAATGCGGAATTGAGCAACACAGCGATAATTGTATATATGATCATCTTTTTATCCAGGAATCGATAGCCGAAAATCAGCAATAAAGCATTCACTATTAAGTTGACTAGACTGGGAGACCATTGAAATAAATAATAAAAAATAATGGAGACCCCAGTAACTCCACCCTCACCGAGTTCATTGGGAATGACGAATACGTTGACTGCTAAGGCAAACAGAAATGCTCCAAGTACTAAGTAAAATAAATCGTTAGCTAATTTTTTTATCATCGTTACCATCCTTACATTTTGCAATAATCAAAATACTATATCTCATATGGGTGAGATTAGGCAATCTCTTTTTTTCGAAGACTATGAACGCATAGAAGTCTGAAAATCCCTAATAGTATTATGAATATGCAAGATTCTGTATAATGGATAAGTTCTTATAATTGACGCGGCCGCTAAGAACAATCTTGTGTTTAATGGAGCGGTCAGAACGTGGATGTCTACCGGGCCGATTGAAAATTACAGAATTAGATCTGTTCACTTGTCAAGCGGCCTGATGCTTTTTCATGTCCCTCTAATTAATAGTATAATAAGAATATAAGTGATAGGAACAGTTTATAAAAAGGAGTCAGAGACATGAAATGTCCTCACTGTAATAACGAATGGAGTGAACTTCCATTATGTTACGGAATTGAAGCACCGCATTACTTTTACACAGTGCCAGAAGAGAAAAGAACAGAATTAACAGAAGATTTTTGTGTAATTGATGAACAGCATTTCTTTATTAGGGGACATATTGAAATACCTATAATTGATAGTAATGAAAAGTTTATTTGGAGTGTTTGGGTGTCCCTGAGTGCAGAGAACTTTTTGAAATCTAATGAATTATTATTTGTTGAAGGTAGGGAAGACGAGGAACCTTATTTTGGATGGTTATCGACCGAGCTTGCAATATATCCATTAACTACGCTGTCTCTAAAGACAATGGTACATACACAAGAAGTTGGTGCGGTTCCATTAATCGAATTAGAACAAACGAATCATCCACTAGCAGTTGAACAAAGAGAAGGAATTTCTGTAGAGCGAGTGAAGGAAATTGCCCATCTAATAAACCATGGTTAATTTTAGTGGAAATTGCATTGGAAAAAGAGAAAATGAAGCAAAGAAGGCGAATTCTCATTCATTGTTGAATGGAAATTCGCCTTTTCCTCAGCGGCCTCCCCGAGTAGTTGTGGAGTTTTTTTGTGCTGGAAAGAGGGAGTGATTCTAATTTTTAATTCCTACTTGACTAGGTGGAATAATTGGAATATAGTATAAAAAAGCTTGAACGGTATGGAAGAGATTGTATTTTTGGACAATTTAATTGGAGTGTTGCAAAGGTCAAAATCTATTTCAAACTAATAATTGTATACAATTATACAAATATATTGTTGAGGCACTTGCCCGATAGTTTATCGATGAGGAGCTACATAAATATGGCGATACGATCACGGAGGTTGTCAAAGGATAATACCTATGATGCATTAAAACAAAAAATTATTGATAGTGAATTAGAGCCGAATCAACCTGTACATGAAGAAAATTTGGCGGCATTACTAGGGGTTAGTCGTACTCCATTAAGAGAGGCCATACAGAGATTGGAGAACGAGGATTTTCTCATTCGACAGCCAAATGGAAGACTGCGGGTGGCTTCTGTGACACTCAAAGAGGTTGAAGAAATATTCCAAATTCGCAGCATGCTTGAAGGCTATATCGCAAGAAATGCAGCTAAGCATGCTACAGAGAACGATATTGTTAATTTAACGACGATGATTACAAAAATGAAACACTCCTTCCAGCTTGGCGACAATCAGAATTTTGTAACCTATGGATTTGAGTTTCATGATTATTTATCAGAAATCAGTGAACTAAAAACATTCGAGAAAGTTCTGAATCAATTAAGAGATCATTCCCTTCGCTATTGTCGATTCGTCTCCATGCATGGAGATTGGAATACACAGGCGGATGAAGAACATGATCTTATCTTGCAAATGATCGCTGACCACAATGAAGATGGCGCTGAAAAAGCAATGCGAGATCATATTTTAAGCAGTCTAGCTACTGCACTTGACCGGATTAAAGGCATTGAAGAAAAGTTGGAAGCATAAAGGAAGGGGGCACTTTACCTATGAAAACACTGAATGAGGTTGATCAAGCTTTAGCGAATCAATTAATAGATGTCCGAAGAAACCTACATAGAGAGCCTGAATTAGCATATGAAGAGTTTAAAACCACTGCGAAATTACGAGAATGGCTGACCCATGCCAGTATTCATATTCTAGACGTACCTTTACAAACCGGACTCATTGCAGAGATCGGACAAGGTAATGGACCTGTTGTAGCTATTCGTTGTGATATTGATGCACTTCCGATAGAGGAACAGACTGGATTACCTTTTGCTTCTGAGATCCCTGGAAAAATGCATGCCTGTGGGCACGATTTTCACACGGCTACGATTCTAGGAGCTGCCTTATTGTTAAAGGCACGTGAAAGTGAATTGCCTGGCAAGGTTAGAGTATTGTTCCAACCAGCAGAAGAAACAGGGCATGGGGCGGAGAGCGTCTTAGCATCAGGAGGACTCAAGGGTGTAGACGCTATATTTGGTCTACATAATTCACCAGACCTGCCTACAGGAGCTTTTGGAACAAGAACAGGAGCTTTAACAGCAGGTGTTGATCGGTTTGAAATCACGATAAAAGGTGTCGGCGCTCATGCAGCTACTCCGGAAAAAGGTGTAGATAGCATTGTAACTGCGGCTCAAATCATTACTGCACTACAAACCATCGTAAGCCGCCAAAACAGTACCACTGAGCCGGTTGTGTTAAGTGTTACTCGAATTAATGGGGGCTTTACATGGAATGTCTTGCCAGAAAAAGTGGAATTAGAAGGTACGGTGCGAACTTACAATGAAGAGATTCGTGGCCAGATTCCAATCCAAATGACTCGAATCATCGAAGGGATTGCTGCTGCAGCTGGGGCAGAGGCTAAGCTACATTGGTATCCAGGACCACCAGCAACGATTAATCATGACGAATGGGCTGACTTTACCAAAGAGGTCGCTTCAGATGCCGGATATATAGTACATGACATCCCTCCGCAAATGGGAGGAGAAGATTTCTCTTTTTATTTACAACAGATCCCGGGTGCTTTTGTAAATATAGGATCAGGCCCAGCCTATGCTTTACATCACCCTCGGTTCGATGTGGATGAGGCTGCGATTTTACCCGCTGCGAAGTACTTCGCTTTATTGGCAGAACAAGCGCTGGTCAAGCTACAAGTCAAAGCTTAATTAAGCTCCTAGACCTAAATCCTAAAGATGATTGAGAGGAATGTATATGATTGAACTAAAGCAGGTTTCCAAAACGTTCACTCGGAAAGGGATCACTATTGATGCTGTTAAAGGGATCGATTTAAAGGTCGATAAAGGCGATATCTTTGGGGTTATCGGCTATAGTGGCGCGGGGAAAAGTACATTAATTCGTTTAGTCAATTATTTAGAAAGACCCACAGAAGGACAGGTTTTGGTAGCTGGGCGTGATTTAGGAGCCTATAACGGATTAGTATCTTTATAATTTAAGGCAAAAGACTTGCTTGAAGGTATCGATACCTCGAGCAAGTCTTTTTGCTATCCATTGATTTAACCTGAATAGCTCTTCATACGTACCTGTGGTGATGGGATTTTTTTGTTTTAATCAATTTGTAAACCAGATACAATTCCATTTTATGGTACGATAACCATGATACGAAAGGGCTTGAAAATTATTTTTTACATACTTTTAATTATATTTTGAAGGGATACATAGAGGATGCAGAATAAAAATACATGGCCCAATTCCACACCGGATAAGCTGAATGTGGATCAAGCGCAGATTGAAAGCCTTGGGTATGCAGTGAGGAAATCGAAAGTTAAGAGCTGCCTGATACTAAAGGAAGGAAGATTAATCTTTCAATATTATAAAAGTAATAAAATAAGAGATAACCTTCAAAGGATTAATTCATGTACCAAAAGTATAGTATCCATTTTGATTGGGATCGCAATAGAAAAAGGATTTATCCCTTCTGTTGATATGACGATGGAGCATTACTTTCCCGATATTATGAACAGCCTAGAAGATTCTCGTAAGAAAGCTATATCTATTGAACATTTGCTGACGATGAGTGTTGGTTTAGACTGGCCGGAGTTTGGAGAATGGAACCATATGCCCCCTATGTGTACCCGTGATGTAGTTAAGTTTGTATTCGATCGGCCATTAGTTGATGAGCCAGGGACACGGATGAACTACAACTCAGGTTGTTCTCATGTACTGTCGGCCATTTTAAAGAAAGCCACAGGTATGAAAACCTCTGTATTTGCTGATAAATATTTGTTTGAACCGTTAGGGATTGATAAGGATTACCATTGGTTTGAGGATGCAAATGGTATTAATTATGGGTCTGATGGTCTTCGGTTACTTCCCTATGATATGGCCAAATTCGGTCAGTTGTTTTTGCAGGAAGGTATTTGGAAAGAAAAGGAAATTATATCTGCAGAATGGATCAGAAGGTCAACAGAGCCCTATCTATTAACCTATGATTATATTGGTCACTACGCTTTTCATTGGTGGGTTGCTAAAATAGATCCTAATCATGATGATTTTACTTTGAATAACAAAATGTTTTTTGCGATGGGACTAAACGGGCAATTTATAATCGTTATTCCGAGTTTACAGACTGTAGTCGTCTTTACAAGCACGCTTGATAATACCATTAAACCTTTGGATTTTGTGCGTGAGTTCATTGTGAAATCAATGGGGAATTGATGGGAATGGGTTTTAGGGGGACGTCTGATAAATTGTAATTAGATATAATTGATAGTTTGCTAAGTAGGACATGATAACTTTTTCAAGTACAGATAATCGGTAGTTATCGAAATATCGTTGTTGTCACAAAATGACTCCTTATCTCGTTTTATATGCAAACGGAATAAGGAGTGGTTGCAATGAAAGAATTGACATGCATCGTTATTGGCGGAGGATATGCAGGTATTAATGCAGTTAAAGCGATTCGGAAAACATTTAAGGGGCAAGCAAGTAAACGAACACTTCGACTTATTTTAATCGATAAGAACCCTTATCACTTTCGCAAAGTATTGCTTTTTAAGCCCGCGGTCGGAGATGAAGAGATTACTATCCCTCTGACTAGGTTATTTCCCGAGGGGGTTGAATTCGTTCAGGCTACTGTAACGAAAATCGAATCAGGGGAAAGAAGGCTACTTTGTCAGGATGCTGTAGGAAATAAGACTTCGATAAAATATGACTTCCTCGTTTTGGCGGTGGGCAGCGTCGTGCGGCAACCCGACCCTGATCAAGGAGGTATGGCATTAGCGAGTTTAGACGCTGCGTGGAAGATCCGAGAGACATGGCGCGCGAATATAAAGAAAGCTGCAAAGGAAAAAAGCGCGAAAGAACGTCAGAGATTAATGACCATTGCCGTTGTTGGAGCGGGCATAAGCGGCATCGAGACATCTGCCGAACTAGCTTATTTTTTTCGTGAAGATGCGGTATTATTGGGACTTGACCCGAGTGCTGTAAGGATAAAATTGTTTAACGCGAATAAGAGGCTTTTCCCAGAAGGCCCGGCAAAAGTAGGGCTTAAACTGGAACGTTCACTTGACGCTTGCGGAGTAACTACCTTACATGGAAGTAAGGTATTACAGGAGAAAGAGGGAGTGCTAACCTTATCTAACGGCGAGACGATGTCCGCTGGCCTATGTGTCTGGACGCTGGGGCTGTTACCCAACCCAATGCTGCAAAACATCGCGTTGCCGATCACTCCGGAAGGATACGTGATCGTAGATGCAAGTTATCGGGTTCAAGGGGCCCAGGGTGTATACAGTATCGGCGACTGCGCGCGAATCGTAGACCCTGCTAGCGGACGGGTGGACGGGAAGACGTGTAAGGAAGCGACCGCCCAAGCAGCAAGGCTTGGAAAGATTATATCGGCGGATATTGCAGGGCGTCCGGCACCCACACATAAGGAATTTATTGACTTTTTTTGTTTTTCCTTAGGTCCGGAGCAGGGAATGGTATGGACACATCAATGGGGGTTAGATATTATTTTTACAGGAAAGCTGGGTTGGCAAATAAGGAAATTCACATGGGATTCGGCAAGTCTGTTAAAATAATGTAAACAGAGGGTTAGTGGAAAAGGGTGGAATTTTAAGATGCAAGAGTTATATGAGCATTATAAAGGGCTGCTATTTACGCTTGCCTACCAACTGACTGGTTCGGTCTCCGATGCGGAGGACGCTGTGCAGGACGTATTCCTGAAGTTGTATGATGTAAAGCTTGATCGATTGGTTGAACCTAAAGCATATTTGTGCAAAATGGTAACTAATCGCTGTCGGGATTTATTCAATTCGGCGCGTAAGCGGCGGGAACAGTATTTTGGGCAATGGCTTCCTGAGCCCCTTCTTACTCCGAATGATGAATCGTTTGAATCGGTTGTTCAAGGCGAGCTGCTGTCTTATGCTATGCTCGTATTGCTTGAAAGGCTGTCCCTTACGGAACGGGCAGTGTTCGTGCTTCGTGAGGCGCTCGGCTTTGAATATGCTAATATTGCTGAGCTCGTTGGCAAAAGTGAAGCGAATTGCCGCAAGCTGCTCAGCCGTGCGAGAGGAAAAATGGGGATTACCCCCGATGAACCAGTCAATCCCGAAGCTGCAAGCGAAGAGTGGGTCCGTCGACTCCTAGCGGCTCTCGAACAGGGTAACGTGGATAGGGTTGTATCCATGCTCGCCAAAGATGTCGTGTTGGTCTCAGATGGAGGGGGTAAAGCCTTCGCCGCCGTCCATCCTATTGAATCGCGCGATCTCGTCGCCCGTTTCCTTCTCGGCTTAATTCGTAAGGCTCCTCATTACGAAGGAGGCGTGCATGTAGAAATGAGGGATATAAATGGCCAAACAGGACTCGTTGTCCGTTCAGGAGATGGCATCGTAACTGTTGCGCTAATGCATGTCGAAAGAAATTCGATTCGCAACTTATACTTTGTTAGGAACCCAGATAAGCTGAGGCATTTATTGAAATGAAAAGAGGATTTGAAAAAAATCGCCGTTAGAACAGTTATGGAGATGCGTGTTGCGCATGGTGGTAAAGCAAATAGTAGAGTCTGAAGGCCACATTTACCTATAAATAGAAGCCCAGGCGTGTTCAACGCTTGGGCTTTTGCAATTCGCTCTAAGCCGCGCTATCACCCAATACTTCTCTAGGGGGTCATGATTTTTTATTTGATCGGAATGTACAGGTCTACTTTGGAATCAGGATGATCATATCCTAAATATCGTTGATCGTATAGCTCAAAATCCTCCCGCTCGTCCATTTCCTCTTTCGTGTTAAGGAACCACGTTCCCCAAATATAATGGAACGTTTGGGGAAGCTTGCGCAGTGTACCAGTGTGAGTGAATACGGCGTAACGCCCCTCTGGAATTACCTTTTGCACAAATTTTGCAGGAAGTCCTTCAAAAGAATCCACTTCGATGCCAGCGACCTCCGTAAATAGCACCTCATCACTCATGGAGTATAGGCTGTTTTCATGACAGGCCTCGCAGATGCCAAATCCTCGTCCATTAAGTGAACGATGGGGAATTCGAGTAGAAATTTTGTTGAATTTCTGCCACAGTTCGGCTAGTTTGTTATCCTTGAGCGTTGTTTCTCCACGTATTCCGGCGACCTTCGTCTCTGGGAGTTTTACAGTGGTAGGATGTACGGTAACATTGCAAGTTAGATGCTCCAATAAATTAGCGTGCAGTTTAGTCTTGGAAGCAATGAAGGTGTCCAGTCGATTGATACGGTATTCCTGCGGGCTGACCTTATATATGAATTTAAACGCGCGACTAAAAGACTCGGCGGACTCAAAGCCGTTGTCTAGCGCAACATCTATAATTCTTTTGTTTGTGTAAAGCAAAGCTTTTGCAGCATTGGCCAGTCGACGTTTCTTAATATAGCTGCCAATGCTTTCCCCTAATATAGCGGTGAATTGGCGGTTCAAATGATAGTAGGAATACCCTGCTGCCCGAGCAACATCCTCTACTTTAATCGCTTCGCCAAGCATGTCTTCAATATAGATTATCGCTTGCTCTAACGCCAGTCGATAGTCCATTTTGAATCCCTCCATCGGTCAACTGTTCAAAGATTGATAATCGAACATAGCTTTGTCCGCTCTCTCCATACAAATCTGGATATTTGTTGTGGAGTCTGGTATAGCTTGTTTTAAATCATAAGTCTGCCAGCCATTTTCCACTCTGCCGCCCCAACATAGCTCAATTATACCGTCTGCGGGGGAGAACACCATGCTTTTGGTTGTACCGAAGTAATCCTCATAATAATGACTGCACAGCCCATTCGGGTATTTGGACAACAGCATCTCCTTTAGATGTTCATTCGTCATAGCTGTTGCTCCTTTCAGTTGGGAAGCGATCCACTCCCCTCGCCGCAAAGAATGAATGGCAGCCTGGGGCTCATAACGAACTAATGGTGGAAGAACTGGATGATTGGTAGCCCAGAGGAACTGCTCTTGTGAAGCTGGACTAATTTGCTTCGTTGCTTGCATGCCGTTCATCGTTTCAAACAAGGCGGCATTCCCTTTTTTATCTAGCAGCATCAAATTTACATTGCAGGCGATAGGCATCTCTTTCAAATAATAAAGTGATTCTTCGACATTTTTACAATTTTCCAGTAACGCCCGAATGGCCGCCCAGAAATGTAATCCTTTTACTTTAGGTGCACGCAAAAAGGGCACAGCCCCGACAGGAAAGCCGCAAGCACTCATTGTAACAGCAAGTCCGTGCTCATTAAAACCGTCGTCTCTCCCAAAGCTCATTGTACTTGTGCCCATGTGCGTATACTTACCTGTTACTGAGGTTCTGACTAACACAAAATCCTCGATCTGATGATTGAATTCATAGTTGCGAGCTAACAATGGCTTGTTCTGTGCTGTCATATTTGGCAGCAAGGCAATCTGACTGCATCGCGGCAGCAGATACGTCATGGCGTAGTAAGCGATTTGCTCGGTATTAACCTTTAATGCATCGGCAAAGCCAACAATTTCTTCTGAAATGCCTGGGCACCACTCATCGAATAGTTTGACAGCGTCTTTATATTCTGTTAGACCAAAGCCTTCGAGTTTACGAGTGTAAGCACTCTTGTGTGCTGTATTTTCTGATATAATATTGCCTAGCTTATACCCAATTTCATAGCTTGTTCCTTTCAAATCCAGTGTATGAACGGAAATCGTTAACATCCTGTTCCCTCCTTTTTTCTACAGTTTAAGGTGGAAAGGGAAGCAGTGCATGATATTTTGTGCTGTTTTTTTCGCTCAATACCAAAATAAGTTGTTTTTACCGCATAACAGAAGTTAATGGAGGATATAACAAAGGTCTATCATATCTTATCGGATGGGCCTTTACTGGGGTAACTGTTGCAATTTCGCCGTTTATTCTACTCACTAAGAATCTTTTCAATTTTTTCGATGCGGGATATAAAAATCGGTCAGCTCATGTTAATTAGGTTATAATCCATTCATTTAGAATAGCAGCGCATATTATATTTTAAGAAGTAAAAGGAGGGGATAAGCAATGAGCTGTGGAGTTGGAGGCAGATTTACATCTACTGGAGAAATTTTGGTTCTTTATATCTTATTAGTAATTGTATTATCTGCTTGTTTCTTTGTATAATAGTAGGCCATCAGAAAGAACAATAGCCACTGTTGCAAGGTTATTGTTCTTTCTTCGCAAATGTTGACGGGCAAGCTGATCCTTTATTTCGTTCCAATAACGAGAATAAATCCGATGTATTCATAATAACGTTCCATTATACTGTTGTACTTACTGATCAATTCCCAAATAGTATGGTCAAGAAAGGAATCAGCATCCATTTGTTGATAATGGTCTGGATGCTCTGTAAGATCCTCACTTGATTTAGGAAACAAGAAGGGACCATCTATCTGTGAATGATAAAATCCCATAGTGTTAACTAATGCTGACCAATCATTAAAGTCCCATAGATTCTCAACATGATAAAATGTAGTAATCACTTGATTAATTTCTGTAGACATAGGTTTATATTGAATCATTTCTCTGTCAAAAAGCTTGCCTCCAGTCCGCAAAACCCTATAATATTCCGACAATGCCTTTTCTGTATCAGTGAAAATGGATACAGACTCAACAAGAATCACATCAAATGACTCGTTAGGAAAAGGAAGCGAACTTGCGTCTCCGACTAAGAATTGAATGGAACAATTCTCTTTTTCAGCCCGTATTTTTGCTTTTGAGATCATATCTGGTTGGATATCTATACCTGTTACATCATGACCTTGCGCAGCTAAATAACAAGATGTTCTACCAGTGCCACAACCAACTTCAAGGATTCGGGAGGCAGTTGGTAGAGGATATTGTTCAAATTGCTTTAAAGTTGCAGTAAACCCTCCAGGATGAGCATTTCCAACACCTAATTTAGCAAGCATATTCAAATATTCCATGAGTTTTAATTCCTTTCACTGCGGTTCTTATTTTATAATATGAAAAAAAAATAACTTTGTACCGCAGTGTTGAATAATACTGACTTAAGGACATACATAAAAAGAAAACTTTGGTTTATTTTTGTTTTTAATGCCAGATTGGTGAGCAATGTACGTAATTGCTTAACGATCTGGCTTTTTTTGCCGAAAGGATATGATTGTCCGTTCTTTTAGTAGTCTCCGATTACAAGTTGGGGTTTTATTTAATTTATTCAAGTACACTTGAAAATAATGTAAATGTAGAGTATTGTAAGTGATAAGTAGTAAGTAGTAAGTAAATCAAAACGCTCACCATATGGAATAAATATCATCCAGTAAATACGAATTTATGGATAGGGGTGGATGGTTATGATGGATTTAAAATTAGCACCAAGTTTTTCAGTGATCGCGCTTAATGCACAGAGAAGTCTTCATATGACTACTGTCAAGAAAGTGTCTTTACGCTGTATGGCAGCAGCGGTTATATTGGAGCTTTACTTAGAGGGATGTTTTACGCAATCAGAGAACAAGTTAACTTTGCCCAAGGCAGGATTTGATCAAGCTCATTCAACACTTTATAGAGAAACGGTTCTACAGCCCTTGCTTCATAAACATGCTGAAGTGAAGGATGATCTTAATTGGTGGATAAAAAAGGCCTCTATGCTGTCTAACAAACAATTAAAAAAGTTCGAGACTGCGATTTCAGATTATCTTAAAGCAATGGATTTGCTTGAAGATATCCCAAGTCTGTTAGGGAGCGATATGTATTTTGATACTGCCGAAGTTGAAGTTAGAGCATATCGCAGTAATATGGAGGCGTACTCAAGCATTACAGAGAACATTCGCGCAGAGATTTTGGAAGAGGGTTCAGTAACAGATGAGGTCATTTGTATGCTGTGGCTACTTCGTGAATGTGGATGCATGCATGACTTCTTCTCGCTGAATGAAATAGAAAAGGTAAATATCAAACTACATGATCTATACCAAAGTAATTTATGGGCAAAGGCATTGTTTCCAATACAAATTCGCCATGGAATTGAGTTGGGCATCAAACGCTTTTTAGAATTGAAGACAAAGTTTGCGAAGACTTTTATCGGTAGTAGTATCAATCTTTTATTCCCTGCCCTAGAGCGATCACGAGCTGTCTTTATAGAAACAGAGTCTTGGTTTGATAATTCTAATCAAAGACTAGACGCAGTTATTACAAGATTAGTGTCCTATGGACATGAAGTTAAGGTGATGGAGAGAGGATCAATTGCGACCCTTAAAATTGATAATTTGTTATACGATGCAATCCCGCATTTTGTAATGATGAAAGTGCCAATTCAAGGTGTGCGTCTTGTTCCGAAGCGCCCGCTGTAAAGGAGTTGGTTATCAATGTCTAGACAACGTTCCATGGAGAATATTTTGGCTTCAGAGTATGTATCTATAGGTGAATTGGTAAGAATCACAAATTCTCGTTATAGTACACTCAAACATTACACAGAAGAAGGTATGCTTCCCTTTGAACAGGCCGAGGAGAATTTAACACGCAGATATAAAAGAGAGGAAACCGTCGCACGCATTCTTTGGATCAAAGAGATGAAAACAAACGGTTTATCTATCCCACAAATGAAAGAAGCTTTAGGAATGAATTAAACATCGGGATTCCCGGTGTTTTTGCTTTTTTTAGTCAAAGAATTATAAACCCTCTGATAGCCGTGCACCAATCATCTGAACAAATTGCTCAGCCGCAACAGACAGCTTTCGATCCCGTCGTACTGCAAAGCCTATACTGCGAGGTAACAGCGGATCGTCTAACTTCAACTCATAAAGCTTTCCACTGTGAAGATCCTCTTGCACGAAAGAACGGCTGACAAAAGCTGCCCCATACCCTAATCTGGCGAACTCTGCCAGCAGTTCTATACTCCCCAATTCAATATCTGGTGTTACCGATAATCCCTTAGCCGCAAACCATTGCTCAACAAATACTCTAGTGCTGCTCCCTTGAGAAAATAGGATTAAAGGCAGCTCTGATACTTCTCTCATGGTTAGTGAACGACTCGCTAATTCTTGATAGGCTTCACCTACTACAAAACAATCCTCTAATACAACCAGCGTCTGTATATTTAGCGGCGGATCGTGAAGAGGCATATGGACAAAGGCGCAGTCGATCTCACCATCTTTTAAACGCTTAGTGATGTCTGGCGTCTTCCCATGAGAGAGACGAATTCGTATACCTGGGTATGTGCTATGAAAGGTATTCAACTGCGGCAACAAAAGGTGCTTGATCAGATAATCACTGGCTCCGATTCGTATTTCTCCCTCATTTAACTGCTTCAAGCTCTCCAGATGCTTCTGTGCAGAATCTAACATGGAAAAGGATTGATCCACATATTCAAATAGTGCTCGTCCTTCTTCTGTAAGCTCTACACCTTTGGACAGCCTGTGAAACAGCTTCAGTCCTAAGGCTTCTTCCATTTGTTTAATGGCATAACTCACAGAAGGCTGTGTAATATGTAGTTCCCCTGCAGCTTTTGTTAAATTTCGATGACGTGCCGTTTGCCAGAAAATACGATACCATTCCAAGTTGAACATGTGGTATAGATCACCTCTATATCATTATAGTAAAAATCCGATTTCATTTATTTCATTTCATTCATTATAATCAGGCTAGAGGAATAATTCAAAGGGGTGGATGAAATGGAATCCAATCAACCGGACTTAGAAGCACGTTCTCCATGGTCAACGAATAGCGATAAACACATAGTGAAGATTAGCCCAGCTAAAGCGGTAATCAATGGGACGATAACCATATCAGGAAGCAAAAGTCTGACGAATCGGGCCTTGGTGATTGCTGCTTTAGCTGAAGGACGTTCAGAAATAAAAGGAATATTAAGAAGTGATGACTCTTACTGGTGCATTGAATCATTAAAGAAACTGGGGATTCCCGTTGTGATAGAAGAAGAGACAGCTGTTGTGGATGGATGTGGCGGCAACTGGCCGAATTCGACTGGGGAGCTATATGTAGGAGCGGCAGGTACGGTTGCCAGATTCTTACCCGCTGCACTCGCGGCAGGGACTGGTACTTGGACAATGAATGGAAGTAAACGGCTCTGCGAGCGGCCACTTGCTCCATTACTCGACGCAATAACGACCCTTGGTGCACAATTTGAGTATAAACAAGCCGAGCGTTGTTTACCTTTTACATTAGAGGCAAATGGCCTGCAAGGAGGAAAGGCAACGCTGCCTGGCTCCACTTCAAGTCAATTTATTAGTGGATTACTGCTAGCCGCACCGTATGCCAAAGAACCGGTAACCGTGTATATTGATGGAGAAGTTGTGCAAAGAGATTATGTCGAGATGACCCTTGCCATGATGTCCTCTTTTAGTGTAACACCAGAAGCGTCTCAGGGCGGTCAATCGATAACGGTTCCTACAGGAAAGTATCAGGGACAAGCGATCACTTTAGAGCCTGATGTATCCACATGCTGTTACTTTTGGGCGGTAGCTGCGCTTACGGCAGGCCGTGTACGAATTGTAGGGATTAATGCTAGCAATACAAGTCAACCTGATATCGAGTTCTTAGACGTTCTGGAGTTAATGGGCTGTACCGTTCTTCGCGGGGAGAACTTTGTTGAAGTGCAAGGTGTCCCACGGATGAAGGGTGGATTCACAGTGAGTATGAAGAAGTGGTCGGATCAAACACTAACAATGGCTGCTATGGCTATTTTTGCAGATGGTCCAATCACTCTAAAGGATGCCGCACATATCAGACATCATGAATGTGATCGGATATCCGCGATATGTGAAGAAATAAGTAAGCTCGGAATACATGTAGAAGAGTTTGAGGATGGTCTAAAGGTATATCCGGGTCAGCCGATCCCTACCTTGTTAGACTCCCATGACGATCATCGCATAGCTATGGCGCTTTCTTTAATCGGCTTGAAGATTGAGAATATTCAGATTATCGACCCTGGTTGTGTCTCCAAGACCTGTCCAGATTATTTTGACCGTTTGTCAGCGTTAGGCGTACAGGTCCAATACTAAATAAGGAGTGCATATATAATGGCAGGAAATACATTCGGTGAAGTGTTCAAAATTACAACCTTCGGTGAGTCCCATGGTGTTTCGGTAGGGGTCATTGTGGATGGTGTAACACCTGGCGTCGAGATTAACGAAGCGTATATACAGAAACAGATGGATCGGAGAAAGCCGGGCCAATCTTCAGTGACTACACCTCGTAAAGAATATGATGTTGTCCACATAGAATCAGGAATATTTGAGGGGAAAACAACAGGAACTCCGCTCTTTGTAGTTCTTCAAAACCACGATATGAGACCAGAAGCGTACAGCGAGATCCAGGACGCTTTTCGGCCGGGGCATGCCGATTTTACTTATTTAGAGAAATACGGTATTCGGGATCATCGTGGTAGTGGACGTGCTTCAGGTAGAGAAACTGCGGCAAGAGTGGCTGGAGGTGCGATAGCCCGTAAGTTGTTAGAGAGAAGAGGTGTACAGGTAGTAGCATACACACAAGAAATCGGAGGCATAAAGTGTGAATCCTTCGATGAGGGTGTGATTGAACAAAATGCTGTCCGCGCCTGTGATCCAATTGCAGCTGACAAAATGATTAAAAAAATTGAGGGGTTAGCCGAGATTGGGGATAGCTGTGGTGGCATTGTGGAATGCCGTATTCGTGGCGTGATTCCGGGTCTTGGAGAACCGGTGTTTGATAAATTGGATGCAGAACTGGCGAAAGCTATGCTGTCCATTGGCGCTGTTAAAGGGATAGAATTTGGAGCTGGCTTCGAAGCGGCAACGATGCTGGGGAGTGAGCATAATGACGCGATGAATAGCGATGGTTTTCTTACTAATCATTCCGGAGGAATCATCGGGGGGATTAGCACAGGACAAGAAATCGTATTTCGGATCAGTGTAAAGCCTACTTCGTCCATCTCTGTGCCACAGCAAACGACTAACATCAAAGGGGAAGAACAAGAGATACGCACCGAAGGCAGACATGATCCATGTATTTGTCCGAGAATCGTCCCTGTTGTAGAGGCTATGGCCTGTTTAGTGCTGGAGGATCAGTACAAACGCCAAGCCGCAATGCTTGGATAAATCAAGAGCGGGATGACCCATTAACGCATATTGCGCTAATGGGCTTTTTACTGTTCACGCATAAATCTTTAGTTTTACAAAAGGAGAAAGTTTAATAATCCTTAAGTTATGGGATGACGAAGAATGGGTGGATGGTGTTTTTGAAAAGCTATTTTTTTCGGCATTCAACCGTTAATAATAAAAAGCAGCGGTACTAAGGCTTTAGTCGCCAGCCCTAGTACCGCTGCTTATTTTTAAGGGTGCTTAGTCCAATTCTTCTATTATCTCAAGGTTTTACCCAGGAGCCCTTCAGATCCATTTCCCGAATACAATCGGCCGAGTCGTTCCTGTTGTCGTTAATCATTGGTGTAACCGGGTACACCTGCATTTCATCTGCTGAATAAGGCCGGAGAATCGGATTCAGTGCTTCCAGATCATTTGTCTCCTCATCTAGCCATCGAGTGATATCCTCTGGGGACAAAATAGCCGGCATCCGGCTCTCAAATTCACTAATTAGTGGGTTAGCTTCTGTCATAACCAAAGAGCAGGTGCGAAGAGGCTCTCCGCGCGTATCACGCCAAATTTCGTATAGACCAGCCACTCCAAACATACTGCGATTATTCATGACTACCCGAACTGGATAAGTCTTCTTACCTTCTTTTTTCCAATAATAAAATCCATTGCACGGGATAATACAACGATGCTTGTCCACCATCTTGCGGTAGGTTGGATTCTGATGCACATTTCGGAGATCTGCATTGACCGCATCTTTTCCCCAATAAGGGACGAATCCCCAGCGGAACTCATCTAGGATTCGCTCACCATCCTGCTGTAATACGACCGGCATATCCTGTGTGGGACTAATATTATAGCGGTCTTTATAGTAGTACATCACCCGTTTGATTTCAAAATGCTCCCTAATGTCCTGTAGTTCGGCCGCCAGAGAAAAACGTTGACACATGAAACATCAGCCTCCTTTTGTTTCGTAGTGTTTGTAAAAGGAGGTAAATTATTCATGAGTTCCATGGTCATTCATTCACATTTTTTTCAGTAGGCGCTTATTTTAGCGATCACTCCGTTTCTCCATGGCGTAACCTAGCTCCTCGGAAGCTTCCCTCCATACTGCGCTCTTAGCTGCTGCAATTTGTCTAGCTTGTTCAGACTACTATCTCTATTTGCTAATTACCAAGAATCAGATTCTCGATAATATACGTGGGACCGACCATGGAGTGAAACTCCCAAACCTCACCTCTACCAGCATAGAGTACAATATCTGCATCTTGGGATCGAGGATAGACAAGTCTGTCAGTGATCAGGATCACCTGGTAATTAGCTTCACGTGCATGGTCCAAAATCACTTCGATTTCAGGTAACAGTTGAACAAATCCAAAGACAAGTAATACAGCTTGTTGATCAGCATGCATTAAGGTCTCTAACAGCTCGTGTCGGCTGGGGGCCATTTTTTTCATCTGTAGTCCAAAACGCGCCATACGATAAATCATCAACTCCGCCAGTCCAGCACATGGGGCTATATACATAGACAATTTGAGCTGTAGATAGTGCTTCTACCGCATGTTGCAGCGCCTCGTTGCTCAAATAGCGGCGTGTTTCTTGCAGATGACGTATGCAATTGTCCAGCAGCGGAAACGAAGCCGGTTTTTGAAATCTTTGGCATGTTTGAATCCAGCTGCTTTCCAGAACCGCGAGACGGAGGAGATGCTTAATAGAAGTTCATCTGCCATTTCCTGATCCGTCATATAGACCACGCGTTGCTTTTGAAGCAGCTCATTGGTGAAGCACCTTCCAGAGATGAAGCAGAGGTTGGCAACATGGTCTAGCCGATTCCAAACATTCCTGTTATACTTTTTTCGTGAATGTAATCGGAGGTGGTACTGTGCTAATGCTGGTTTGCCCATTAGCTAGAAGTTCCTCACGCAAAGCCTAAATTAGGGCGATACTTTGCGTGAGGTGCGATAGGATGGATGATCGCCCAAACTAAATATTATCGTTTCTAATAGTGGGCTTTGCACCTTATGGATTGTTCAAAACAAATAAGGGGCTGAAGAGCAATGAATACACCATTTATTAGAAACCATCAATATAATTATATTAAGAAACAAACGGATTTCCTTCTAAATACACTGCGAGCTGTTGCGGATAGAAGAGTCTTGGAGACAGTAAGATATCGTTCATCGTTGAATGTTATCGAAGCATTCCCAACACTCGGTGAGAATCAACAGCAGTTGCTGCAACAAATATCTGCCTTTGAGACTGCATACGATTTTCAGAAGTATCTTAGTGGATTAGAGCCTTATTTAGAACCTTTTCCACAGATTACACCGAAACAGATTCAGAAGCTGTTCCCTAAGAATAAGAAGCTGAAGGTACCTGATTTATCAGCGATCGACTTTCGATATATGACATATTTGAGCTGGATAGATATTGCTACCAATAAATTATTTATTGTATATCCGTTTGAAGGGCAGTTTATCGGTATTGAGGGTAGAGTGACACCAATGAACAAGAATGGGTATTGCCTGTTCTGTAATCGGCAGCAACAGCTTGCCTTCTTTACGGTTAAGACCAGGCTTGCAAAATCTTCGCCGGATGATTATTCCTCCATTGGCCAATATATTTGCATAGAGAGCCAAGAATGTAATCATAGGATTACGGATACAGCAGCGCTAGAGAGATTCATTCTCTCCACTCGTGCATAATGTTAGGATTAGCAAAGGCTGCTTTTGTAGGTAGCTTCAGACTATAGACCAATAGGGTTTTGAAACGAATGATTTCCGTTTCGAAACCCTATTTGCTGTTCGCTCAAATCCTGAATTAATTATTTAAATATTGTTGAAATAGAATCAAAAAATAATGTGATATACTATTGTTATTGCAAGAGTGGGTGGGAGGACAGGTCATGAACAAAGAAGATCAGATCCTAACGGGTGTCAGGGACCTATATAATAAGATGGTTTGGCTTAACAAAGATAAGATGGAAGCCAGTCTTAAGGGTTATACATCTTCCGAAGTACATTGTATTGAATACATTGAAAAAAATGTAGATTCCAACGTTACAAAACTTGCGGAGTCCTTTTTTATGACTCGCGGTGCTATAAGTAAATTAACTAAGAAACTCATAGAAAAAGGCCTGATCGAAAGCTACCAGAAGTCGGATAACAGAAAAGAAATCTATTTTAGGCTTACTGAGCAAGGAAAAGTAATTTATAAAATCCATGAGAACCTTCACAAAGAGTTTCAAGATCGGGATAAAGCCGTCTTTGCGCAGATAACTGAGGAACAATTTGATAGTATGCTTAGTTTCGTGGAAAAGTATAGTAGTCATTTGGATGCGGAAATAAAGAAACAGGGTAAAGATATTAAATCGGAATAAAATTTGAATAATGAAAATGAAACCACATGCAGTCGGGCTCTATGGAGAACGGCTGCATTTTCATTGTTATTTTTTTGTTGACAAGGAAACAAAATAATCGTACGATAAACATGTTTCCTAGGAATCAAATTTTAACCTTAAGGAGTCAACATAATTGTCCAAATTTAAATCACACAATGAACAGAACTCAGGACAATTCGTGGATAAACACGCATTAATATTCGGTCTTATCTCAGTGTTTCTTTGCGGAATAGGCTTTAGTATCATAATGCCTGTCGTCCCATTCTTAGTGCAGCCTTATACAAGCAGTTCGGGAGAACAAGCAATAGTTGTTACGATGCTTACCTCGGTTTATGCAGTCTGTGTATTTTTTGCAGCCCCCATACTTGGAGCTTTGAGCGACAAATATGGCCGGCGTCCATTACTCTTAATATGCCTGTTGGGTTCCGCTATCGGGTACTTGGTTTTTGGCATAGGAGGGGCTCTATGGGTACTATTTGCTGGACGTATAATCGAAGGTATAACAGGCGGGAGCATAAGCACGATCTTTGCATATTTTGCAGACATCATTCCTTCGCAGCAGAGGACCAAATACTTCGGATGGGTGAGTGCGGTTGTAGGTGTAGGCACCGTCATTGGCCCAACGATAGGCGGATTACTTGCTAGGTTTGGTTATTCTGTTCCCTTGTATTTTGGAGCAATCATAACTTTATTGAATGTTGTTTATGGATTCTTTTTTATGCCAGAGAGCCTTGCCAAGAAGAATAGACTGAAGGAGATTACCTTTGTAAGACTGAATCCATTTTCACAGCTTGCAAACTTACTTTCCATGAAAAACTTAAATAGGCTGCTAGTCTCAGCGTTTTTACTCTGGATTCCTAACGGATCTTTACAGGCAGTATTTTCTCAATTTACGATGGATACTTTCAGCTGGAAGCCTGCACTAATCGGACTTATGTTTTCGATTATGGGTCTCCAAGACATCATTTCACAAGGTTTGATCATGCCAAAGCTTTTAAAGAAACTTAGTGATAAACGTATAGCAATTCTTGGAATGGCTTCGGAAATTATCGGTTACAGTTTTATTGCGTTATCTGCTTTGTTCTCATTCTATCCTCTTTTTATCGCTGGAATGTTTATATTTGGCTTTGGGGATTCGATCTTTGGACCTTCATTCAATGGGATGCTTTCCAAGTCTGTCGATTCTAGTGAACAAGGTAGGATTCAAGGAGGCAGCCAATCTATTCAGGCTTTAGCTAGAATGATTGGTCCTATTATTGGAGGTCAGATTTATGTATCATTAGGCCATGCCGCACCCGCATTTATGGGGATGATCCTTATAACAGCGGCCATACTTGTTTTGAATAAGCGTCCGGATGTAAACATGTAAACTGCCTTCGTTTAAGAACATATAAAAATAGGGTTTCAGAACTCAGGAACAAGTTCTGAAACCCTATTTGTCATCGTTATTGTTTGTTTTTGGAATCTTTATTGATAACCCGTGCAGGACGAGTTACCCAGTTCGTACGATTCATCGGTTTAACTGTATCAATTCTGGCATTTGACGGTTCATTTGAAGCAGCAGTGGCTTCCGTTTCAGTAGATGTTGTTACTTCTTGATCCACGCTTTTTTTCCTTGATAGTCCTGTTCCATCATGCTTGCCTCGGTTCCATACTCTTCCCTTACTCATACATACACTCCATTTCTATACGCTTATTCATAAACCATATCATATTAGGACAAGTTAAGGAAGAAAGACATAAGCACAAATCAAAGGATTTTTCAAGTTATATTGGTTACTGGAGATTTCATTTGGCGATAGCTATAATAGTACTGATATTGAAAGGAGAGTACTTATATTATGGCAATCAAGATCATAACAGACAGCGGTTCTGACCTACCCCTTGACTACATGGAGAAGTATAATGTTTCCGTAGTCCATCTACCGGTTCATTTTGGGCATGAGTTAATGCCTGCGGATACGGATACGAAAACCTTTTATGCTAAAATGAGTGAATCCAAGGAGCTACCTACTACAGCAAGTCCAAGTCCAAACCAATTCCTTGAGACATTCAGGCAAGTAGAGGAAGGTACTGACATTATGGTCATTTGTATGTCCTCTAATATTAGTAGCACCTATCAGACGGCTATGATCGCTATGGAAATGTACCAAGAAGAAGGACACACCAATGCGATAGAGGTTATAGATTCCAAGACCTTTTCTGGCGGGTTGTCGCTGATTGTGGGCCTTGCGGCGAAGTGGTCACAGACTTGTTCAAGTCTGCAAGAACTGAAGGACAAGGTGCTTCAGCAAATGGATGAAGTTCGCGCATATTTTACACTGGATACGCTTGAGAATGTGATGAAGGGCGGACGTCTAAGCCGGATATCAGGAGCGGTTGCTTCCGTGCTAAATATCAAACTACTGCTCAAAATCAGCGAAGAGGGTACTGTTGAGGTAGTGGAGAAGACCCGGGGTCTTCCTAAGGCATTAAACCGGCTGCTTGCGCATTTGGATGAGAAGCAGCATGACTACGAGAAGGCTGTTATCGCTATAGTACACAGTAATTGTGAGAAGCTTGCACTTGAGATTAAAGAACGCATCTTACAAAAGCACCCATTCAAAGAAGTTTTACTCTCAAGTATGGGACCTGTAATGGGAACCTATGCGGGTGAAGGTGGAATTGGGGTTGCTTTTTAATAGGATTCCGAGGGCGTTTATACTTGCCAGCTGGTGTTCAGATTTCTGGAATTTTACGATCGTACATGGGACGAGTTCCTGTGTGCGATTTTTATTTAAATATAAGAATTTGAAGGATGTAATAATTTAGCTATTCTTTAGATTGGGTTTAGGTGAGTTTAATAATCGAAGATTATAGTTAGATGGGGTGATTACTGTGTATACAATTCTAATCGCAGATGATGAAGCAGAAATTGTGGAATTATTGAGATTATATTTAGAGAAAGAGTACAATATTGTGGAGGCGAACAGTGGGACTGAAGCGTTATTGCAAGTGCAGAACCATAAAATTGATTTAGCGATTCTTGATATTATGATGCCTGGTCTAGATGGACTGCAATTATTGAAGAAGATTCGTGAGTCTCATCATTTTCCGGTGTTGTTTTTATCTGCAAAAAGTGAACATTATGACAAAATCTTGGGGCTTGAACTCGGTGCCGACGATTATATTTCCAAACCGTTTAATCCATTAGAAATTGTAGCGCGTGCGGGAGCTTTGCTGCGGCGGGTACATCATTTTGACGCACAGATAATTGAAGAAAAAGCAGATGAACAGATTGTGTTGGGAGAATTGAGGCTGGATCAAAGCCAGTGTCTGCTCTATCGTTCAGGTGAAGCCGTCATCCTTACCTCTACTGAGTACAAAATTCTGGAATTAATGATGAAACAACCGGGTCGGGTCTTTACACGAAAAAAAATATATGAGGCGGTATGGGAAGATTTCTATGTGTACGAAGATAATAGTATCATGGTACATATCAGTAATATCCGGGAAAAGATCGAGGAAGATTCCAAAAAGCCGGTTTATTTAAAGACTATTAGAGGGCTGGGATACAAAATTGAAGCGCCTATGGAGCAATAGAGATCAACGACCTTTACAATCATCGCTGACGCTGGATTTTTTGTTATTCATCTGCATTTTGTTTTTTCTTGTGATTGTTTATTATTTGTTTATTAATCTTGATGTGACCCATATGTTCGAAAAAAATAAAATCGCTGATCCTGATTTGAAGGTTGAAGCGAGTGCCTATCGAGATAATCCGGAGCATGGGATAGAAACCAAACGGCTTCTGCGTAGCGGTGGGTGGATTGAGATCTTGGGTCAAGACAAGAAGGTCATCGAGGTTGTTGGAGAGAAAAAAGACGATGCAACACAATATACCGACAACCAGCTCTTAAGTAATCTGGAAAACGGAGAAGATCAGGCGTACTTCTACTCGTTGGCTACACGCAATAATGAGAATGAATCAGAGTGGCTGCTTTTGAAAATCCCTAGAGAAGTCATCGACATTTCAATTAATAGTGATCCATTAGTTGAATACTTCAACCACTCGCTTTCATACTATGTTTTTTTAGGAGTTGGAATGGTTCTCTTACTTATTATCGTGTACAGCTATTGGGTAGCACGAAGAATCAGGAAGCCGCTGCGTATTATTACGCTTGGTTTGAAGCAGATGATTGAAGGGAATTATGATACTCGTATCTCGCTATATGCAGAGAAAGAATTTTCGCAAATTGGGGAGACTTTTAATTATATGGCGGACGTAATTGAGAAGACAACGAAAGAAAAACGTCAAGCAGAAGAAAGTAAGAAACGCATGATGGTTGATCTTTCTCATGATCTGAAGACACCCATTACGAGTATACAGGGGTTTGCACAGGCGTTGGTTGAAGGTCGTGGTGAGGACGAAGAACGCCAGAAACGGTATTTAACCTATATCTATAATAAATCCTCGCAAGTGACCAAGCTGATTCAAAATATGGTGGAGCTACTTAAAATAGATTCCCCAGATTTTTTACTACGAATGGAGCGTCATGAATTGGGCGAGTTTATTCGTGAAATCGTTGCAGACTCCTATGGTGAGATTGAACAAAAGAACTTCATCCTGCAGTTGAATGTTCCTGAACAGGAAGTGTTCGCAAACTTCGATGCGGAGCTACTCTCGAGTGTAGTTCATAATTTGATCTCCAATGCTTTGACCTATAATCCGCTAGGCACACATCTGCGAGTGGAGGTTATACCCTCGGAGAGCGAGGTTACTATTGAAATTGCAGATACCGGAGTAGGCATTCCTGAAGAGCTTTGGTCAACGCTTTTTGATCCGTTTGTTCGAGGAGATAAAGCGCGGTCAACTACAGGTGGAACGGGTCTTGGTTTATCCATTGCTATGAAAAATACAGAGAAAATGGGTGGCACGCTTCATCTCAGTCGCGGAAAGAAGGAACCAACGGTATTCACCATACGTATTCCCAAATAGCGAGATGAAAGACACCCGAAAATAGAAGATGGGAGAGAACTATGGCTAAACTGAACACATTCATTCGAGTTTGTATAGCAATCCTTTTGGTGTTAGGCATCGTATATTTAGGCTCACAAGTTAATTTTATTTTCAGTCCAATCTTGTCTTTGTTCAATGTTATTATCGTGCCCTTAATGTTGGCCGGATTTTTCTATTATTTACTCCGACCTCTAATCAATACTTTGGAGAGATATAAACTAAATCGCTCTGTTGCGATCATCATCGTATATGTGGTCATTGCATTGCTCTTGTTTGGTTTTAGCATTGGAGTATGGCCTTCACTTCGAACACAGCTAATTAATTTTGTCGATAATATGCCAAATCTGATCGCAGCCGTGAATCAGCAGCTATTGAGGCTCGAGGACAGTGGATTTTTGGCTTCTGTTATCCCGGCGGATATGGATCTTGCTTCCCAATTGACTGAATATTTGAATAAAGGATTTAATCTGATTTCGAATTACGTAACGGGTCTATTCTCCTTTGTTTCAAATTTCGCGATTATTTTATTTACCTTTCCTATTATGTTGTTTTACATGCTTAAGGAAGGTGGGAAATTTGGTCGTAAGATTGTAAGTTTCTTTCCAAAGAAGTATCGTGGAGAAGGGACTACAATGATGAGTGAAATTGACAGTGCATTAAGTGGATTCATTGTTGGTCGGGTATTAGTCAATCTGGCGCTTGGTGTTCTGATGTATATTGGTTTCCTTATTATTGGGCTACAGTATGCATTGTTGTTGACAGTGATTGCTGTTGTGATGAATTTTGTACCATTTATTGGTGCAATTCTCTCCAGTATCCCAATTTTTATTATCGGATTCATCCAATCGCCGTCCATTGCAGTATGGTCCATCATCATCGTTCTTGTAGCTCAGCAAATTCAGGATAATCTGATCGCTCCCTACATTTTTGGGAAAAAGCTTGATATTCATCCGCTGACAACGATCATCTTAGTGTTGGTCGGTGGAGATATAGGTGGGATTATTGCGATATTGCTCATTATTCCACTGTATATGATTGTGAAAATCCTCCTGACCAAAGTGTTTAATTTGTTTGTTAAGAACCACAGGGTAGAGGTAGAGGAGAGCCTTTAATATCTCTTAAATTATCAAATATGGAGGTTGTTTTATGAATGAAGGAACGGAGCAAGGATTAATTCATATCTCAGATGATGTAGTCACATCGATCGTTGGACAGGTGGTTCTGGAAACGCCAGGTATTGCTGGGATGTCAGGAAGTAATATTTCGGACAACTGGGCCAAACGTTTGGGCGGTAAAAATGTGAAAAAAGGATTGTCTGTAGAAGTGAAGGAAGAAGACGTTGCCATAGACCTGCGGGTTATTGTTAATTACGGATGTGTGATTCAAGAGGTCTGTTATATGCTGCAAAAAAATGTACGTAATGCTGTGGAGAATATGATGGGCTTGTCCCTTGTTTCAGTAAATGTGAAAGTTGAGAAGGTAGCCCTTCCAGTATAAGGATATCTCTCAAATAGGCACCGTCTTATAGGCTTCTGCATAGAATGGAGCAAATCTATTTACGGAGGTCAGAGCATCCATGTCGACATATTACACTGGGCAAGAGCAGAATGTGATTTATCAGGCCGATCCTGCGGTGATCCGGCACCTGCACGGTGTCCGTGATTCCTTGCATCAATCTTGCAAGCCCTACCTAAACCATAGGGTGAATGTACAGACTTTAGATGGCTTAGTGCATGAAGGCACTATTGCCGGAGTAGATAATAAACATTTATATTTGAACGTTGCGGTAAATGGGCAAATGTCACGCGGATATTATAATCCATATCAACCTTATCATCCGCATCCGGGTCCTGGTCCATATCCAGGTCCTTACCCAGGTCCTCCTAATAATAATGTGATCTTGCCGCTTGTGTTGTTCGAGCTACTTGCTATTTCTTTACTCTAAAGCTTGCATTCTATTGAATAAGGACATGTGCTGAATTCGCGGTCGTACGATGACGCGTCTAGCCATGTTCTTTTTTTTGTGTGTAAATGAAGGTTGCTCTTGATATAATGGCTGTAAACTGGGAGGTGTCATATGATTAGATATCCGATTTTGAACAAAAATGCGACAGTTGGGGTAACTGCACCTTCATCTGGAGTAGGGGCTCAAAATGCAGAGTTAATTAAGCTTACTTCAAGCCGTTTGGAGTCTAAAGGATTTAATATGATTTGTGGGGATACGGTATGGACGCAAGAGAAAGCTAAATCCGCACCGGCCAAAGTTCGTGCTCAGGAGTTTAACGAGATGATGGGCAGTGAACATATTGATATCCTTATTCCGCCTTGGGGCGGAGAGTTGTTAATTGAGGTTCTTGAATTTATTGATTTTGATACTATGAAGGACAAGTGGATCTTAGGCTATTCAGATATTAGCGTGCTGTTGCTTGCAGTTACGTTAAGAACGGGGATTGCCACGGCCCACGGGACTAACCTTGTTGATTTAAGAGGAGAGTATTCAGATGATACCACAGCCATGTGGGAAGCGGTTCTAGAGACGAAAGCAGAGGATTCTATCGTCCAACATTCATCACGTAAATATCAGGGGGAATGGCAACATGATGCTCCTCCTACGCCTTATGTATTTCACTTGACAGAAGATACCCGTTGGAAGACAGTATCCTCTGGTCCTGTAACTATGAAAGGGCGTCTGCTAGGGGGCTGCATAGATGTAATTAGGCATCTGATTGGCACACCATTTGGCAATCTGCGGCATTTCCAAGAACAAATGATTAACAATGAACCGATCCTATGGTATTTGGAAAACTGCGAACTGAATACGGTTGATGTACGCAGGTCATTAGTTCAGATGAAGCTTGCAGGTTGGTTTGAGAATTGTTCTGGCATTATGTTTGGCAGAAGTCCTGCTAATCGACCAGTAGAGAACTACACGGCCGAAGACATCTACGCAGAGCTTTCTGAGGAACTCCAGGTACCTATTGTGTATGATATCGATTGTGGCCATATTCCACCGCAAATTACGCTGATTAACGGTGCGTACGCTGAAGTTGATGTGACGGACGGAGTAGGAACGGTAAAGCAATTTTTCTATGAATAAATGCATACAGAAAAGGGACAACCATTTGGGTTGTCCCTTTTCTATAAAATGTTTCACACTATACTTCATGTCTTATGCTTCTTGCTTAAACGCTTAGTTCTGTGTAGTCACAATTGCGGTAATTTCCTCATCCAGGTCTAGCCTTACATCTTCGCGATATGCACGAATGCCATATTCGCTAAGCATGTAACGTAGGATCGCCTCGATCATGTTGGACTCAACTAAATATTGACTACGTCCCTGTACCCAAACCTCAGCAGAGTATCCGGTGTCTTCTTCCCAGCTCAGTTCTACCTGAACATCTTCAGGGCGAACCGCTTTACGTTCAGCCATGTGTAGACATAGGGCATTGATGATCTCATCCATGCTTAGAACCATTGTTGACATTAGTAACGCCCACCTTGATCTTCTAAGCGACGACGTTCTTTTCTGCGACGGAAGAAGGACATCACGAGCATTACGAGCACATAGATAGCAAGCATATTAATGGCGAATCCTAGAATGTTACCGAAGGCACCCATACCGGCGAACATTCCACCGAACAGTAACCCAGCCAAACCACCGATCATCATACCTTTCATTAAGCCGCCACCGCTGAAGAATCCTCGTTTCGTATTCGCAGTAGATCCTGCTGTGGAGCTTTTAGTGCTATCGCTTTTCCTAACGTTATCGGTTGTTGATTTTTTTGGAGTTGTTGAGTAACTACGAGTGCCGGATTTAAATCCGCCACCACCTCGCTTCGCATCCACAAAGTTCGGGGTAGCTACGGCGAAAAATAGAGTGAAGGCCATTACAATCATCATTACGCGTTTCATTGGTTTCATTTAGTACGAAAACCCTCCTGTGAGTATGAATTTGTGTGCATGTTCGTTAATACGCAGCAAGTCCCACTAGGTTTCAATTTTTATTTAAAATATAAGAAAGTATTTGGCTGTGTAACTATACTATCCTTATATTTCTCGCTTAAACACTTATCGTCCTTTTAAGGACGCTGAAGGTGTTTATGCTTGTCATAATTTATACTGTTTTATTCACAAAAAAAGCATGGATCTAGGATCCACGCAATTAGCAGACAGAAGTTAGTTACTTAAATCATTTATACCCATCAACGACAAGCTCAAGCGCTCCGGTAGCCGGATCGATGATCATGCCATGCACAGGTACATTTGGGGGTAGTAATGGATGCTTATTGATTAGATTCACAGTTTGAGATACCCCTTCTTGGATATTGTCAAACCCACGTAGCCATTTGGTAAGCTTAATCCCGGAATTCTCAAGCGTATTCAGCACCTCTTCGGATACTCCACGTTCTTTAATGGAATTGATCATATGTTCTGCGTTGAGGGAAGCCATACCGCATTCATAGTGCCCAACAACGATAACTTCCTCCGCGTCAAGTTCATATAACGCAACCATGACACTACGCATAACACTACCAAAAGGCTGAGAAATAACCGCTCCGGCATTTTTGATGATTTTAACATCACCGTTCTTAAAGTTCATAGCTTTTGGTAATAGTTCAACCAGACGGGTATCCATACAGGTGATAATCAACATTTTCTTATCTGGATAGCGGCTTGTTAAATACGTTTCATACTCTTTATTCTCTACAAAACTCTTATTGAAGTTAATAATATCGGATACATGGCTCATGGCTGTTCTTCCTCCCTAAAATCACTAAAATGTACTTACATTACGCATATCTCTTACCAGGATATTTTTTCCATAAATCTGTGAATCACTGTCTAGCTTAAAGGAAGAGAATCTTTCCTCGGCATCCAGACGCATCTTGTCCTCATAAAAGATTTCCTGCTGGCGGCTTACGATAAAGGGAAGGGAATTACTTTCAATCCTGGAATCGCCGTCCTCTACTTCTGAAACAATCAGTAATACATTAATTCCGTCACACCCGCAGCCTTCCGTATCATAAAAGAGCTTGAAAAATCCTGGCCGATCTTCAAGCCTTTCCTTCAACTTCCTTTCTGCGAGAGGTGTAACTTGAATCATCATAGCCTGTTCACGCTCCTTTGAATTTTGTGCGAAGCAAGGTCTGCTTCTTATGTAACCCATTGAATATTTTAAATTAGAGATGTAATCTCTGAAGTTGATTATACTCATTCAAAAAAGTATCATCAAGAGGAGTCGGGAAAACAGAGAAAGCAGGTGTAATAAAATGGAACAGCAAGTGAAGGAACAGTGGGGGAAATTTAGCGAGTTATTATCAAAAATAAGTGGATATTCAGAGGCCATAGAATTACTTCACTGGGATTTACGCACCGGTGCGCCACGTAAGGGAGTAGAGGTTCGTTCGGGTACGATAGGGATGCTTAGTGGAGAACTGTTCAGACTCGGGATTTCGGAGGAGATGGGAGATTTTACAGAATTTTTTACCCGTCCTGAAGTGATTACCCAGCTATCACATGATCAGAAGAAGATTGTTACCGATTGCCGTAAAGAATATGAGCGCAGCAAGAGCATCCCTTCCAAAAGATTTGAGGAGTACGCTGTCCTGTCCGCACATTCCCAAACCATTTGGGAAGAAGCCAAGGAGAACAATGATTTTGCCACTTTTGAGCCTTACTTAAGCAAGATAGTTGCTCTAAAGCAAGAATTTATCGATTATTGGGGTGTAAAAGGAACGCGTTACGATACGCTTCTTGATATGTATGAGCCTGATCTTACGGTAGAGAAAGTGGATGAAGTATTCAGCCGCCTGCGCAGCCGTTTGGTACCATTAGTAGAAGCTATCGCTGCTTCGCCCAATAAACCGGACACAAGCTTCTTACAGCAGATCTTCCCTAAAGAACAGCAGGAAAAGTTCGGCAACTTTATTTTAGAGCAAATGGGCTACGATTTTGACGCAGGTCGTTTAGATGAGAGTGTGCATCCTTTTGCTACAGGATTAAATCCAGGCGACGTTCGTATTACGACCGCTTACCTGCTTGATAATGTGACTAGTGCCATATTCAGCTCACTACATGAAGGTGGACATGCGCTTTATGAGCAAAATATCAGCAAGGACTTTGTTGGAACACCATTGGCACAAGGTGCATCGATGGGGATTCATGAGTCTCAGTCGAGACTATGGGAGAACATGATCGGACGCAGCCGGGCTTTCTGGCAACGTTATTACGGCGATCTGGAGCAGCAATTCCCGGAGCAGCTTGCAAATGTGGAGTTGGAAGATTTCTACCGGGCGATCAACAGCGTGGAGAACTCATTTATCCGGATCGAAGCAGATGAGCTTACATACAATCTGCACATTATTGTGCGTTATGAGATCGAAAAGCTTATTTTTAATGAAGGACTTTCTGTAAAAGACTTGCCTCAAGTATGGAATACTAAGTATCAAGAGTATCTGGGTATTACTCCGCCTTCTAACGCACTTGGTGTGCTGCAAGATGTCCATTGGTCTGGCGGGGATTTCGGATATTTTGCTTCCTACTCCTTAGGCAATATGTACGCTGCACAAATTTTGAATACACTACGTAAAGAGTTACCGGAGTTTGATGAGTTAATTGCTGCAGGGAACCTGCTACCTATTAAAGAGTGGCTTACCGATAAGATCTATCGTTTCGGCAATAGCTTAACGCCTTCACAAATTATTGAACAAGTAACGGGGGAACCACTGAGTCCAGATTATTTAGCTGATTATTTAGAAGCGAAGTATACGGAGATCTACAAACTGTAATCAAGTAGGGTACGCGTGGTATAATAGAAAGAAAGTTTAGACGGAAGGATATGGATATGGCAAATACTCACACCTACAGCCGGAGAGAAGAAGTCGCGAATGCGATTACGCACGGGATTGGAACGGTATTAAGCGTGGCTGCACTTGTTCTGCTTGTTGTTTTTGCAAGTCTGAAAGGAACGACATGGCATGTGGTCAGCTTCTCCATCTATGGAACGACAATGCTGCTTCTGTATCTAAATTCAACACTAGTGCATAGTCTCAAAGAGGGTAAGGCGAAGGATTTGTTCGAATTTTTCGATCATTCCGCTATTTATCTGTTTATTGCCGGCACGTATACCCCCTTTTTGTTAGTCGCCATTCGGGGAACGCTTGGATGGAGTTTGTTCGGCGTTATTTGGGGAATCGCAGTGTTCGGCGTTTTCTTCAAGGCGTTTTTTGTTAAAAAGTTTCTGTTCATGTCCACCATATTCTACATTGCAATGGGCTGGCTGATTGTAGTCGCTTGGAATCCTCTTTCGGCTGTTGTAGCAGACGGTGGAATGATCCTGCTGATGGCCGGTGGTATACTCTATACATTAGGTACTGTTTTTTATGTATGGAGAGGGTTCCCATACCATCATGCGATTTGGCATGTATTTGTCCTTGCGGGTAGTGTCACACACTTCTTCGCCGTATTGATTTATGTACTGCCGATCCAATAATTTCAAGCGGATTTTTTACGGGAATAAGGGATTTTCAATAGAAAAAGAGATGACAAGCAAAAATGCTTGACATCTCTCTTTCTTTTAGGTATCATAAGGGACGTTGTGAAGGTGTAAAGTGTTTTTCCTTGACGAAGGGAGTGCCCTTAATGAGTCAGGAGAATAGGCTCGAGAAAACGAATCGTATCAATCTGCTTTTTGCCTTCTATGAACGACTGCTTACAGATAAGCAGCAAACGTTTCTTAAATATTATTTTCACGATGATTTTTCCTTGGGAGAGATTGCCGCTGAATTTGGAATCAGCCGCCAAGCCGTTTATGAACATATTAAACGGGCGGAGCAAGTCCTAGAAAATTATGAAGAAAAACTTGGATTATTAGTGAAGCATGAGAGTCGTACCAAATATTTAGAAGAACTGCGCAGACTGCCGGAGAATGGGATGCTGCCTGAGCAATATAAACTTCGGTTCGCGGAGATCGTGGATCGCTTGCAGAGGTTAGAGTAGCATGAAGGGAGAAACTGCATATGGCGTTTGAAGGTTTAACCGGAAGATTGCAGAATGTGTTCAGCAAGCTACGCGGTAAAGGTAAAGTATCCGAAGATGACGTAAACGAAGCTATGCGCGAAGTACGGCTGGCCCTTCTGGAAGCCGACGTTAACTTCAAGGTAGTTAAAGAATTCGTGGCTAAGGTGAAAGAAAAGTCTATTGGTACAGAAGTGATGGACAGCTTTACACCTGGGATGGTCATTATCGACATCGTTAACAAGGAACTAACGGAGCTGATGGGCGGAAGCCAAGCGAAGCTGGCCAAGTCGAATAAACCGCCAACTGTCATTATGATGGCGGGTTTACAAGGGGCGGGTAAGACAACCACTTCGGGTAAGCTGGCCAAGCTGTTACAGAAGGGCAATCATCGTCCATTGCTCGTTGCGGCAGATATTTATCGCCCTGCTGCGATCAAACAGCTTCAAGTACTTGGAGAACAAATTAAAGTTCCAGTATTCTCGCTAGGCGATCAGACTAGTCCGGTAGAGATTGCCAGACAAGCTGTACAACATGCGAAGGATAACGGACTCGACTATGTAATTATCGATACTGCAGGCCGCCTGCACATTGATGAAGAATTGATGGAAGAACTGAAGCAGATTCACAACGTTGTAAATCCTGATGAAGTTCTGTTAGTAGTAGATGCAATGACCGGTCAAGACGCCGTGAATGTAGCCGAGAGCTTTAATAAGCAGCTTGAGCTTACAGGGGTTGTATTGACGAAGCTCGACGGCGATAGCCGCGGTGGTGCTGCACTATCCGTCAAGGCCGTTACTGGTTGCCCGATCAAGTTCGCTGCGCTAGGTGAGAAGATCGACGCATTGGAGCCGTTCCATCCGGAACGTATGGCTTCGCGGATTTTGGGTATGGGCGACATGTTGTCGCTGATTGAGAAAGCTCAAGCGAATATCGACACTGATAAAGCAAAGGAAATGGAACGTAAGATGCGTAATGCAGAATTTACGTTTGATGATTTCCTTGAGCAAATGGATCAGGTGAAGAAGCTTGGCCCGATCGATCAAATTCTTGATATGCTGCCTGGTATGAACAAAGCCAAGGGCATTAAGGATTTGAAGGTTGACGACAAGCAAATGGGCCGCGTTGAAGCCATAGTTCATTCTATGACTAAGACGGAAAAGCGTCAGCCCGAGATCATCAACCATAACCGCCGCAAGCGTATTGCTGCTGGTAGCGGAACTTCGGTTGCCGAGGTCAACCGCCTCATTAAGCAATTTGATGAGATGCGTAAGATGATGAAGCAATTCTCAGGCATGATGGGCGGAGGCGGTAAGGCCTCCAAGAAGAATGCTATGAAGCAGCTTAAAGGTCTAGGTGGAAAAGGTATGAAGTTCCCTTTTAAATGATCTTGCTGTTCTAATATCTCGAAACTATTATAAGGAGGTGATTTTTCGTGGCAGTACGTATTCGTCTGAAAAGAATGGGAGCGCATAAAGCGCCTTTCTATCGTGTAGTGGTTTCCGATTCCCGGTCCCCTCGTGACGGTCGTTTTATCGAGGAAATCGGTTATTATAATCCGATTGAACAACCGGCAGTAGTTAAGATCGATGAGGAAAAAGCTCTTAAATGGCTTCAAACAGGTGCGCAAGCATCTGATACAGTACGCAACTTGCTTTCCAAAGCAGGCGTAATGAAGAAGTTTCATGAGCTTAAGCAACAGAAATAATGACTGATTGCGAGGGTCCTCTATGGAAGAATTAGTTGGAGTAATTGCTAAGGCTTTAGTGGATCATCCAGAAGATGTGACGGTACGAGCGGTGGAGAAGGATCACCTAATTGTCTATGAACTGTCCGTACATCCTGATGATGTAGGAAAGGTCATTGGCAAACAAGGAAGGATCGCTAAGGCGCTCCGTACAGTAGTCACATCTGCAGCAGTCAAGAGCGATAAACGCGTAACTGTAGATATTTTATCTTAAATGATGCGTACAATGAGGGGCTAGGGATAGTATATCCCGGCTCCTTTTTGTTCAAAAATAGATTAGATGAAGCTTGTAAAGGAGAGGGTTGTATGTCAGAAGAGTTAACCGTAGGCAGACTTGTGAATACGCATGGTATTCGCGGGGAGATTAAAGTGCTATCCCATACCGATTTCCCTGATGTTCGTTTTGCTGCAGGTAAGAAGCTGCAGGTGATCCCTGCAGATGGCAGTGCTAAATTCGAAGTAACTGTAGAATCCGCTCGTGAGCACAAGGGTATGTTCATCGTTAAGCTCAAAGGGTATACGAACATCAATGAAGTGGAAAAATATAAAGGTAGCCTCCTGAAGGTTCCGAGTAATGATCTGGTTGATCTTCCTGAGAATGAATACTACTTCCACCAAATCGTCGGTTGTGAGGTTTACACGGATGAAGATGAAAACAAACCACTCGGTACGATTACAGAAATCTTACAGCCTGGTGCAAATGACGTATGGGTTGTTAAGCCTGCAAAAGGACAAGACATCCTAATTCCTGTAATCAACGATGTAGTCCTGAATGTGGACATAGAAACCAAACGAATTACTGTTCATTTGATGGAAGGGTTATTGCCATGATGAGAATTGATGTGCTTACGCTCTTTCCAGAAATGTGCGAAGGCGTATTCAGCACAAGTATTCTTGGTAAAGCACGTGAAAAAGGAATCGTCTCCTTAAATGCTGTGAACTTCCGTGATTTCTCGGGAAATAAGCATAATAGTGTGGATGATACACCGTATGGCGGTGGCGGGGGCATGGTGCTCAAGCCTGATCCGATTTTTAATGCAGTCGAGCATGTGCTTGGTATTACAGCGAACGAGGAAGAACACAATCGATCTGATGAAGAGGTTTCTGTGAAACCACGTATCATCCTTATGTGCCCGCAAGGGAAAACTTACAATCAGAAGATTGCAGAGGAACTGGCGCAAGAGCAGCACCTTATCTTCATATGTGGGCATTATGAGGGATATGATGAGCGGATTCGTGAGCATCTGGTAACAGATGAACTTTCAATGGGTGATTACGTGCTAACAGGTGGAGAGTTGCCTGCGTTGACGGTTATAGATTCCATAGTCCGGCTTCAGCCGGGAGCACTTGGAAATGAAACCTCTGCGATTACTGACTCGTTCAGCACGGGACTACTAGAATATCCACACTACACACGTCCCGCCGAGTTTCGCGGCTGGAAGGTACCAGATATTTTGCTGAGTGGTCATCATGCTAACATCGACATATGGCGGAGAGAACAGGCACTGCTGCGCACATTGGAACGCAGACCGGACCTATTTGAGACTGCAGAACTTACGTTGAAAGACAAGAAGACACTGGAACGTCTAAGAAATGTGGACAAACCGGAGTGATAATTTAATGAAACAGGTATATTCGACGTCTTTTTAACGTATCTTACGTTGAGGAGGCGTTTTTGTTATGTGTACCTGAGAACAAATAAAATAATAGTTTTCAAAATAATATGAGTTGATGCGTTAAAAGCTTCTTTTTAGGGTAATGAATAGAGGTGCCGTACTAAATATATGCAGCTGATAACGCAGCAAGTTTAACTATTGAAGGGAATGAACTGAAGTGACTACGAAGACGCATGAAGAATTCAAGCCTAACGTGGACACAATCCACAAGGAAGCGGAGCCGCTCCGCACCGTGAATGATATTATCGATTTTTATACAAATCGCAATTCCCATTCGCCATTTAAAGAGTGAACATATAAGATTGAATGTTAGGGATTGATTGTTGGGCTGAATAAAACCATTAGATACAGTGAATTTTGTGTTCGCTGTCGCTAATGGTTTTATTCTTTTGGAAGGTAAATAACCACTTTTCAATGAGATCTAGCATCTCAGCGAAAAGTGGTTATTTTTTGAAATTATAAGAAAGTATACGATTCACGATATACTTTATCCTTATAATTCTCGCACAAACGCTTACCGTCCTTAAAAGGACGCCTAAGGCGTTTTAGCTTGCTATAAAAGTTCGTGGAGGCACATGTTATTCTTTGCGTAAGATTTTGTGTACTCCTGTAAGGAGTGAGTACAGCGCAACACATACGAGAACAGTAACAGCCCATGCATAGTTGCGAACGGTGTAAGTAAGTGAAGCTAAAATAACGAAAATGGTGATACGCAGTACGCCTTCTTTAATGAACTGTTTTCTTTCTACATTCATGAGATTGGCCTCCTCGAATGGATGGGATATTGCGGACCGCAAGCCGAAGATAGGTCTTACATTATCTATAGCCTTGAGGAATACGAAAGATACAAGGATCGAAAAAAGTAAATATTGACCCAAAGTCCGACCTATGTAAGTTCGCCGTTACCGACCTGTACTCCTACACATAGATTATATCATTACGAACAAGGAGGAGTACACTAGTGGAAGCTTATTATAACTGTTTGCGCTGTAAGGATAGAAGGGTGCGGATTCTGACTAGAGACGGTAGACAGCACGAAGGCGTTATAACAGATGTAGACAGATACAATGTTTACTTAAGAACTGACAATGGTTCTGCGCATACTTCTGCTTTTTGGGGAAATTCTTTTGCCTCAAATCAGATTTTAACTTTGAGTCTGTTCACCTTGCTGGCTATCGCATTAATTTAATCTCTAGGAATCAAAAACAGACCGCCCGATTATCCCGGACGGTCTGTTTATTGCTGATTACTGCACTGTAATTGCACCAATATTTGAGTTTAGGGACAACAAGGGTCCGCCTCCGTTAATATCGGTTTTTCCACCTTCTACACCTTTGATTTGCCCGAGATCACTATTGGCTTCCAAGCTGCAATTCATACCATCGGCTAGGACAGCACTGAGGCTGCCAACCTCTGTTTTGGCTTTTAGGTTGCTATCATCCTTCATCCCTGCTATATCCATACGTATACTACCAGTATCGGATTCTACAGTGGATTTTCCAGTGATTTTAGCCCCTTCAATATTGATCGCTCCGACGTTGCTGACGATATGATAATTGCCCTTTAGATTACGAAGATGAATCTGACCTACGTTATTTGTAATTTTATATTTATTCATGCTGGCGGGGAGTTCTATATTATAGCTTATGCTAAAATCTGAATATCCATATTTGTCTTGCGCCCATGTCCATAAGTCCTTCTTAGGACTTGATTTGGAATGCGTGGACACCTTTAAAGTATCACCACTGACCTCTACTAAAACTTCAGCATCATCCATAATCTTTTGACGGTCAGACGCATGGAGAGAGCTGTTGTGGGATGAGATCGTTGCATTTACGTGGATCAGATCTCCTGTAACAGCTGTAACTTCTATTTCTCCTACTGCATTGTCCATGCTGAGTACGGATGCTGAACCGATCGCTTGCGATACGGAGAGTTCTTTGCTAATGCTGTCTGCTTTAACTTCGTCAACTACCTTGGTAGCTGTTTCCTCAACGGCTTGCTGTACAGTTGCAGCTGCTTTTCCTAGCTCTTGCTTGACAACTTCACCAATGTTCTGGTGCACATCCTCAGAAATACTCTTTTCAACCTCATTTTTGGCAGATTGTCTGCCTGGTAATTCAGTGCAACCTGCCAAAAGTACGATAGATAATACGGCTACTGCTGCTAATACACTATTATTATTCCTTTTCCTCATTGAACGAACTCCTCCTCATATATGGGTGTATGTGATCTTACATATGTGACTTCGTTATGTACTTCTGTAAGTATAGCTTATGGAATTTATCTGTAAAAACGGCTGGAGGCGGGTTATTATACTGGACCAAAGACTAGGTCACAAAAGTGTTCACTACACTTCGATTTTTAATTGTGCTAAAATAAATGAAAGATCACTCATTGTATAAATACGGTATGGGTACATATTTAAAAGGGCGCGGAAATCCTCATATTGAACCTTCAGCAGCTACTGGAAATTGCTTTTTTCGGATAGAAGTGCATAGATGTGCTAAGGCTACATTGTATACAGATATAGACCGTTACCTCACTTGCAGAACAGGGCGGTCTTTTTACTTTCTTTCTTTAATAAAACCTGAAGGGTGGAGGGAGCCAAATGAAATATGTAGCCATTTTGCTTGCCTTAGTAGTTTTGACAGGCGTATATTTTTTAGTCTGGAAACGGAAAATAAATATCACAAGAAATTATCCACGTACCACTCGGAGTAATGTAATCTCAATGGATAGTCATCGTAAAGCAAAACAGAGTCCAGGGGAGCAGCCTTGCTCTTCTTGTAAGAAGAAGAATGGAAAGCTAATCTTCTATGCACAAGACAATGGAACTGTAGTTGGTCTGTGTAAGGATTGCCAGTCGAAGGCGAAAAAAAGAGATATGCTACCGCTTTAAATAGAAAAAATAAGTTGTATTAGCCCGTCCTTTATGGTATTATTATCTCTGTTGTGTGGAATACGGTGGTCCGCTGCGGATAATGAGGGAGAGCATAGTTCTCTCCGGAAGAGGCAAGAACACCTGTACGGAAGGAGGAAGTCCTTAATGAATATCCTACAAGCTATTACGCAAGAGCAACTTCGTAAAGATATCCCAAGTTTTCGCCCGGGTGACACTTTGAAGGTGCATGTAAAAGTTATCGAGGGAACTCGTGAGCGTATCCAGTTGTTCGAAGGCGTTGTAATCAAACGTCGTGGCGGTGGAATCAGTGAGACTTTTACGGTTCGTAAAATTTCTTACGGTGTTGGTGTGGAAAGAACATTCCCAATCAACTCGCCTAAAATCGAGAAAATCGAAGTGGCTCGTCGTGGTAAAGTGCGTCGTGCTAAACTTTATTACCTTCGTGAACTACGTGGTAAAGCAGCGAGAATTAAAGAAATTCGTCGCTAGAATAGTGACAAAGGAAAGGGGCTTGAATTCAAGCCCCTTTCATTTTATTATTTTTTGAAAATATAAGAAAGCATAAGTTTCACGTTATACATTATTCTTATATTTCTCATATAAACGCTTACCCGCCTTAAAGGACGCTGAGGGCGTTTTAGCTTGCATACAATGCGTGCGACATATACGCTTGGGGATCAGCTTCTCCGAAAAGGCCTCCTGAAGGAGTATCTGTGGAGGGGTTTTTGGCAGGAGCTTTTTTGTGTTGTATAGTAAGAGTAGTATTAAGAGAGGACGGTGAAACTATGCAGCAGGAACAAAGTGAAACTTTGGAATCAAGCGCGCAGAACCCACGTAAACCTAAAAATGAAGTCTTGGAATGGGTCAAGGCCATTGCGATTGCTTTAGTGTTGGTTTTTCTGATTCGCTGGCTTTTATTCAAGCCTTTTATTGTAGATGGACCTTCCATGAAGCCTAATTTCCATACTGGTGAACGTGTTATCGTAAATGAGATTTTGTACGATATTAGATCTCCGCAGCGGGGCGAGGTTATAGTATTCCACGTGCCATCTGAGGGTAGAGATTTTATTAAACGTGTAATCGGTGTGGCTGGAGATACTGTGAAAGTAGAAGGGGATGTAGTTACAGTTAACGGTGAAGTTGTTAATGAGACTTATATCCAAGATGCAATTGATGCAAAGCATAGTATCAACGCTCTGTATAATAATAAAGATTTCCCTAATGAAGAGTTCCCGGATGGTACTGTACCTGAAGGACATGTGTTCGCTATGGGGGATAATCGCTCGGATAGTACGGATAGCCGAATGATCGGTTATGTACCTCTGGGGGATATTGTGGGCCGTGCAGATTTAATCTTCTGGCCGATAAAGGATATTTCACTGATTAACCATTAAGTTGACAGAAGTCAAAGGAGGTGACGGCAATGGCCATTCAATGGTTTCCTGGTCATATGACGAAGGCTAGGCGGCAAATCGAGGATAAGCTGAAGCTGATTGATGTTGCAATAGAATTGCTCGATTCCCGTCTGCCGCTTTCCAGCCGCAATCCGATGATTGACGATATTTTGCGGGACAAGCCAAGATTGATTATTTTGAACAAAGCGGATCTGGCAGATCCGGAAATTACACGGAAGTGGCTGGCGTACTTCAAGGCACAAGGGCATGTTGCTTATCCTGTTGATGCATCTACTGGAACAGGTGTAAAGGATATTCCAGAGCAAGTCAAGCTGCTGCTAAAAGAGAAGATTGACCGGCAGATTGCAAGAGGAATGAATCCGCGAGCGATGCGTGCATTGATCGTTGGTATTCCTAACGTCGGTAAATCAACACTTATTAACCGGATGGCTGGTAAGAGTATCGCTGCTACTGGTGACCGCCCAGGGGTAACCAAGGGTCAACAGTGGATTAAGACAGCCGGTAATTTGGAGCTTCTGGATACTCCAGGTATTCTATGGCCGAAGTTTGAGGACCAAGAAGTTGGTTATCGCCTAGCGGTAACGGGTGCAATAAAGGAAGAAATCCTGAATGTTGAGGACATCGGCTTTTATGCAGTGAAATATTTGGTGAAGGACTACGGATCTAGATTTCAAGAACGCTTTGGCATTGAGAAGCTTCCTGAGGATCTGGAGAATCCAGATGAGATCGTAGCTGTTATGGAAGCCGTGGGTCGTAAACGCGGTTGTCTGATTAGCGGTGGACGCGTAGATCTGGAAAAAGCCTCGCGGGCCTTGTTGCATGAGCTACGGGCAGGTAAGCTTGGACGTTTTACGTTAGAAACTCCTTAAATGGCGTGAATTCTGCGTTTAATGGGCTAGGTATGGAAGAGCCATCCGAAATTTCGGAGGCTCTTTTTTTATGGTACGCCCAGCATGGGCGTCATCTTTAGGGTGAAAGTCCCGAACGGGGGCTGGCGAGCGCCTACCGTTAGCCAAGGGCAAGGGTGTCCACCGTGAGGTGGAATCTGAAGGAAGCCGGAG
>NZ_CAKMAB010000036.1:0-62524 GCF_924513355.1 Paenibacillus pseudetheri | reverse complement strand
TCAAGATGAGATTTCCCAATTAGTAAGACCCCTTGAAGACGACGAGGTAGATAGGTTGGAGGTGGAAGTGCAGTAATGCATGGAGCTGACCAATACTAATCGGTCGAGGGCTTATCCTATACTTAAAACGCAAATTCAATTCGGATTCAGTTTTCAGGCGATTAAGCCTGTAACCCATAAGCTGCCTGTCCTTTCTGAGGACTGATATTTTCTTGCAGCGATTTCGAGAAGCGAAAGCTTCGAAAAATCATGTTTGGTGGCGATAGCGGAGGGGTTCCACGCGTACCCATCCCGAACACGACCGTTAAGCCCTCCAGCGCCGATGGTACTTGGACCGAAGGGTCCTGGGAGAGTAGGACGTTGCCAAGCAGATTAAGCCATTGTTGATAATATCAGCAGTGGCTTTTTTTCTTTTTTTATTATGCAAGTATTTAAGGCTAGTAATAACATTAGAATAGGTTACCGTGGAATGACATTTTTGTTACCGACGTCGCGTTGGATACAAGTATAATAGAAAAGTGCTAATAGTTAGCAGATCTTTAATACGAAGGAACTACTCATAAATTCTAACTTTGAATTTTCTTGTGTCTTTAGATGCATTGTAGAGGTAGGGAGGATTTAAGGCATGAAACAATTAAAAATATTCAAGTTAATAATGATTTCTTGTATTGTAACTTTAATACTGGCAAGTTGCGGGGCTAAAGAACCTAAGTGGGATACTTTTGAGGGTGCACTTAATGAGAAAAGCTTCCCTGTCCCCCATGAGGCAAACTCACCAGACCAGACCACTACTAACGTTGCTATGGATTATGTACGTTATTCTTTACCTGGACTAAAGGAGAAGAATGGTATTCCAGATCCTTATATGGAGGCTATTAAAGCCTGGGGATGGACAGAACAGGAAGATGATGATAGTGATTCTTCGGGTGTTTTTCTGAAGGATGGGTTAACGGTTCATTTAACAGTGCACGATGATTATTTTGTAGTGATGATTCCTAAAGAAAAGAAGACCTCCATTAAAGGCCTTAAGACGAAATAAAGAATCGCCATCCCTAAGGATGGCGGTTTATTTTTTAATACGTGAAAATAATATGAGCTATACTGCTACACTCTATTGAGAGTAATAGGATACATCGGTCGGATTGAATTTTAGCATGCCTCCCTGATCCTGCCGATTCAGCCTGAATAGAGTATAAAGACGGGGCAGTAGGAGCCATAAGTGGCAAGTGATCAGTGATACTGTAAATGCTGGCGGTGACCAGAAAATAAAGAGTGCTGCAATACAAAGACCGATATAGAAATTATGTAGTTGTACTTTACGGAATATACGGTAACTAATGTGTTGATCAGGCATAAACCCTAACCAAGGCAGTTTAAATGAGACAGACCATCTTTTTGAAATGGGGTGTCCTGAGATTAAAAGAACTGAGCGTGAAATGACATATTGAACCCAGAATGCTACAGGCGCTGCTATGATTATGTAGAGAATGCTCCACCAGGAAAGAAATACGGTTTCGAGCACAAGGACTAATAAGGGAAGCATAATATAAATAGGCAGCAGGCGTGCCGTTAGATTGACCTTTTTAATTAGTTTATATTGATAGAATGTAGCTGCACCTTTGGTAGTGGGTTCCATAGATTATAGTCTAACCTCCTCATGAATTCGTATGTTCTTAATATCGGCGAGAGGATGTATTTTATTAAACTGGGGCGAAAATTCACCGATATAACGGCAACGGAATATATATAATGCACGATACCAAGGATATGAAAAAACTATGAAAAGGTTTAAAATGATAGAAGGTGTATCATACTGTTCTTAAAAGAGTCAAGGTGGGATGGTTATGGAACAGCAAACCGGGCAAGCTTGTATCATTTGTGGACAGGTAAAAGAGGAAGGTATTGTGATTGTCTCGCATTTTATTTGTGAGGAATGTGAGGCTGAGATGATACGTACCGAGGCTGAAGATGCCAAGTACCGTTTTTTTATCGGCCGGATGAAGAAGATCGGATTGCAAAAGAACGCTTAAGTAGAGTAGCTCTGTTAAATGGTGCAATTAAGAGAGCGGTCTGGATGAAAGATACGAAGGCTGCATTAGTAATATTCAATACACGGCTTCCTCGTTCTTCAAGCGGGAGGAGCCGTTTTGTTGTCCAAAGGGCTGGTTTTACACTGAAGCGTAGGCGTTTGCGAATATTTACGTTAAAATAGAAGGAACCCTATGGGAAGGAATTTAATATGAATAAATTACAACGTTGTAGGGCGCCTATATACGAAATGCTGGAACAATATAGAATTATGGGTAATAGATCATATCATGTGCCAGGTCATAAGAATGGAGAGGCATATGATGGCGTTGAAGGCGCTGGCTTTTTAGATGAGGTAATGAAGTATGATGTTACGGAAATTTCCGGGACGGATGATCTTCATCATCCTGAGGGAGTTATCAAGGAAGCGCAAGAGTTGGCAGCAGATTGCTTTGGAGCAGAGGAAAGCTTTTTTCTGGTTGGAGGGAGCACAGCTGGCAATCTGGCTCTTATTCTAACCGCTTGTCCCGAGCCTGGAATGATTATGATTGTTCAACGCAATGTGCATAAGTCAGTCATTCATGGACTGATGTTGGCTGGAGTACGCGCTGTTTTTCTGGAGCCTCTGATTGATCCACTCAGCGGCTTGTCAGTGGCGCCGGCGGCAGAAGCTGTTAAGGCTGCACTTGCAGCCTATCCTGAGGCCGCAGCTGTACTTGTTACCATGCCGAATTATTACGGCATGGGTAGTGATCTTGCGCCCCTCGCGCGTATTTGTCACGACAGCGGTGTACCGCTGCTTGTGGATGAGGCGCACGGGGCGCATTACGGGCAGCACCCGGCGCTGCCAGCCGGGGCACTTACTTCTGGCGCGGACGGCGTCGTGCAGTCCACGCACAAGATGCTCACAGCGATGACCATGGGCGCTATGCTGCATGTCCAAGGGCCGCGGCTCGACCGCGCCCTGCTCCGGCAGCGGCTCGCCATGGTGCAGAGCTCCAGCCCATCATATCCTATGATGGCGTCGCTGGATCTTGCCCGGCGGCTGCTGCACAGCCGGGGCAAGGGTGCCTTCACGGCGGGGCTGGCCGCCGTGGACGTCCTGCGGCGCGGGCTCGCGGAGCTGCCGCGCTACGGACTAGTGCAGCCGGCAGAGCCGCTGCACCGGAATACGCCGCCTGATTCTTTGGCGGCGTACGTGACACAGGACCCCTTTAAAGTCGTCATTTATGACGCCACCGGGGTCCTGAGCGGCTTCGAGCTGCAGCGCAGGCTCGAGGCTAAGGGCTGCGTGCCGGAGATGAGCGATGACCGGCACGTAGTGCTGCTGTTGAGCCTTGGATCGAAGGCTGAAGATGCAGATCTATTGCTGCAGGCGCTGCGGGAAATAGATTCGGAGGAGCCTTCCATATCACCTCATACCGTTAGCAAACCAGACTCTCGCAATAATTCCACGTGGAACAATTTCCATTCTTTACAAATCTCAGCTCCTGTCCCCTTCTCATTGAAGCCGGTGTCAGCGAATGAGATTGAAAGCATTGATCTTGAACATTGCATGGGCAGAGTAGCAGCGGAGATGGTTATTCCATATCCGCCGGGCATCCCAATATTATATCCGGGTGAAGTGATCACAGATCAGATACAAAGAAGGCTGGCTGGTTTAGCCAAAGGAGGCGCCAAATTTCAGGCTTGTGCTGATCCGGTCTTGCAGCGTATTGAGGTATACAACATTCAGAAGGGCGGAGAAGCATAAGTGGGAAAAGAAGGTTTCTTCATAACATTAGAAGGGGGCGAAGGCTCCGGAAAAACAACGGTACTAGGTAGAGTAGCAGCCTATTTACAGAACCGGTCCATGCCTTATCGAATTACACGTGAGCCGGGTGGCGTTGAAATCGCCGAGAAGATACGCTCCATTATTCTAGATCCTGCCCATACAGCAATGGATGCACGTACAGAGGCATTGCTATACGCTGCATCAAGAAGCCAACATCTCGCCGAAGTCGTTGAACCAGCTCTTAGAGAGGGGCTTACTGTGCTCTGTGACCGCTTTGTAGACAGCAGCCTTGTTTATCAAGGACATGCGAGAGGACTCGGAATAGAAGAGGTATGGAGCATTAATCGTTTTGCGATAGGGGACCGTATGCCGGATCTAACCTTTTATCTGGATGTAGACCCAGAGCTAGGGTTGTCACGGATTGCCGCGAATCAAGAACGGGAAGTGAATCGTCTGGATCTGGAGAGCCTTTCTTTTCATAAGAAGGTTCGTGAAGGCTATCAATTATTAGTTGAAGCAAATCCGGAAAGAATAGTAGTTCTAGATGCTAATCGCCCTATTCATATGGTAGAACAAGATATCGTGAGAACTCTTGAAGAGAGAGTATTAAAGGGTTTTTAAGGTGTTTTGTCTAATATACTAAGAGAAGTAACATATAACTAGGCGTGTGCTTATGAAGTAATGGTTACTACGAGTAGCTCTAAGTAGTAATACACCATAAAAATATTGGGAGGGAATGCGAAGATGAAGTTGATCATTGCAATTATCCAGGATAAAGACAGTAACCGGTTGTCCAGTGAGCTAGTCAAAGCCAATTTCCGTGCTACTAAACTTGCAAGTACAGGTGGCTTTCTACGGGCAGGGAATACGACATTTATGATCGGGGTAGAAGACAGTCAGATTGAATCCGTATTGACAGTAATCCGTAACAGCTGTAAGGTGCGTGAGCAGTTAGTCACTCCGGTAACACCGATGAGTGGAACAACGGATTCGTATTTGCCACTTCCTGTTGAGGTACAAGTGGGTGGAGCTACTGTATTCGTACTTCCTGTAGATCGTTTTGAACATTATTAAGTATAATATAGATTAGCAAGCCATTTATAAAAAGGGCGGTAGATAACCTTTGAAGATCAATCCGGGGTATAGGCCCTTGAAGAGTGAGATGCCAAATGCAGAAGGGGCTAACAAACCCGTTCAGCAAAAAACGTTCTCTGATGTTTTTCAGCAACAAAGTGAACAGAAAACTAAAGATGAATTGAACCGCCAGATTAAAGAAATACAGTCTCAAGGGGATCGTTTATCTAAGTCTATGACGATTCGTGAGCTTACCATTTACCGGATGATGATCAAAAGGTTTCTGGAAGAAACGGCTCGAAGAGGCGTTACTCTAAAAGAAACACGCGGATGGGATCGACGTGGCCGTGGCAAGCGTTACAAGCTGCTTGAGGAAATTGATTCGGCTTTGCTATCTATGGCAGATGATTTACTGAATAGTGAACAAGGCCGGATAGATCTGTTGGGACGCGTTGGAGAAATTCGCGGATTGTTAATCAACCTTTCTTTTTAAAATATAAGAAAGTATATGCTTTACACTATACTTTATCCTTATATTTCTCGATTAAACACTTACCGTCCTTATAAGGACGCCGAAGGCGTTTATGTTTGAAAGTTTTGGGAGGAAATTATGCCTTTTCATGATATAGTAGGCCAGGAGAACGCCAAGCGGCTACTCCAAAATGCCTTGCGCAAAGAAGCTGTGAGTCATGCTTATTTATTTACAGGGCCGGCAGGCAGTGGACAAATGAAAACGGCGCTGATGTTTGCCCAAGCTATATTTTGTACCCAGAGCAAGGACGATGCCTGTGGGGAATGCCTGGAGTGCCGCAAAGTAGAGCATGGAAACCACCCTGATTTGTCACTGCTGCAGCCAGATGGAGCAAGTATTAAAATAGATCAAATCCGTGAGCTGCAGCGCGTCTTTTCCTATCGGTCAGAGGGTGTGAATCCGAAAGTTTATATTATAGATGGAGCAGACAAAATGACGGTACAAGCTGCCAATAGTCTGCTGAAATTTCTGGAGGAACCACCAGCTCCGGCTGTTGGAATCTTAATTTCTGATAATAGCCGTTCCTTATTGCCAACCATTCAGTCGCGGACCCAGCGGATTCCATTTCGTCCGTTAAACCCGGATATTATGCTCCAAGCTCTGGCAAGTGAGGGCGTTCCCATACCCTTAGCTCGATGTGCAGTATCACTTAGTTCAGGACTTGATGGTTGCAGGAAACTTTTGGAACAGAATTGGTTTGCAGAAATGAGAAATGTAATGTTACAATTAGCTAAGGAGTCCTTAGGCAAGGGCAGCTCCGCTGTAGCAACTGCTGGGCAGAAGCTGTTCAAGACCGGACTCGCTGAACATTTGGATATCTTCTTCAGCATGTTCCATCTGTGGTTTAAAGATATGCTTTACTTCCTGTATCGTAAGCATGAGAGTATCGTTTTCATAGATCAGTTAGACTTTATTTCCAGGCATGCCCGTGAGCGGAGTGCGGAACAATGGGTGGCTTATATGGGATTTACTGCAGAGAGCACTAAGAAGCTGCGATCCAATGCCAATGCCCAGTTGTGTCTGGAGCAGTTTTTAATCCGACTGGAAAGTTAAAGGATTAGTTATGATATATCCTCCGGATGTCGCTTTACCTGGAAATATCGTTTTAACAGACGAGGAAGGACAAGCATGGATCATCAGGGAGCGGACATGCCCATAGATTCCTTTTACCGGCAAACAAGGGGGTTAATTTTTGTACAGCGTAGTAGGTGTCCGTTTTAAAAAAGCGGGTAAAATATATTATTTCGATCCACTTGATTTTCCGATTGAACGGGATCAATATGTTATTGTGGAGACAGCACGTGGGGTTGAATACGGTAAAGTTGTCGTAGGCAAAAAAGAGGTGGAAGAATCCGACGTAGTTTTGCCCCTCAAAAAAGTGATGCGTATTGCCGGAGAAACCGACGCACGCGTAGTTGAAGAGAACAAAGGGGCCGCTAAAGAGGCTTTTACCACCTGTTTAAATAAAATACGCGACCATGGTCTCAAAATGAAGCTCGTCGATGTAGAGTTTACTTTTGACCGTAATAAGATTATATTTTACTTTACGGCCGAAGGGCGGGTCGACTTTAGAGAATTGGTTAAAGATCTAGCAAGTATCTTCCGGACCCGCATTGAGCTACGGCAAATTGGGGTGCGTGATGAGGCTAAAATGCTAGGTGGACTTGGACCCTGTGGGCGAGTGCTTTGTTGTTCATCTTGGTTAGGGGATTTTGAACCCGTATCCATTAAAATGGCGAAGGATCAGAACCTGTCACTTAATCCGACGAAGATTTCAGGACTTTGTGGACGTCTGATGTGTTGTTTGAAATTTGAGCATGACAATTATGAGAGTGTAAAGGAAGAAATGCCAGCGGTCGGCAAGATTGTCGTGACCTCATTGGGTGATGGCAAAGTAGTAGGACTTAATGCCGGAAGCCGTACGGTTCATGTACAGTTGTTTGAAGTGGGCAAAGTTAAGGAACTTCCAATGGATGATGTTGTCGTCAAGTAAACCATTATAAGGTTACTTTCGGGGTGGAAACTTGGAGAAGAAAAATATATTTGCACACATGCAGGATATGGAAGCACAGATGGAAACGATGCGCGCCAATCTTGGAGAATGGAAACAGACGGTAAAAGAACTGATGGAAGCTAATCAGAGGTTAACTCTGGAGAATGAACAGCTTCGCAAAATTTTAAAGCGGGATGCACCTTTGGATCCTACCGTAGATTCTGCGGAGGCGGAAGCTCTTTTAGCTGCCGGAGAGGGAACAGAAGAGGTTGTCGGGGAAGGTTATGACAACTTGGCCCGGCTTTACCATGAAGGCTTTCACATCTGTAATGTTTATTTTGGACATTTACGCACGGAAGGTGATTGTCTGTTCTGTCTTTCTTTTCTTAATAAATGAGGATATCCAGCCGTAGGAGATTGATCCTACGGTTTTTTTTGAATTTTAGCCAATGAAGCTTAGCTCAACAAAACATTTAGGAGATTACTACATGACAAATTCTTTTAACGATATATCTGTTCCTTTGTTGCCGACGGAGCGGGTGGATGATTTATTAACGCATGACTTGCGAATTATTCAAAGTGACGAAGTATTCAGCTTTTCTATGGATGCTGTACTGCTTGCCCGTTTCGCCAGCGTTCCGCCTCGTGGGAGAGTTCTGGATCTTTGTACTGGAAATGGTGTAATTCCTATTTTGATGACGACCCGAACTAAAGCTTCTATAGAAGGAATTGAAATTCAGCCCCGTTTAGCAGATATGGCTCGCCGTAGCGTGGCTCTAAATGGGCTACAGGATCAGGTTGTGATCCATGAAGGCGATTTACGTGAGTTATATAAAGTTGCAGGGCATGGCGTATATGATGCGATAACAGTTAATCCTCCTTATATGCCTCTTAACGGCAGTGACCTCAAGCTGAACACTCATCAGGCTATGGCACGTCATGAAATCGGGTGTACACTGGAGGAGGTCATTCAAGCCTGTGTGAGACTGGTTCGCACCGGTGGAAAGGTAAGTATGGTTCACAAGCCACAACGATTGGTTGATATTATTAGTCTTATGAGAAAATATAGGCTCGAGCCTAAGATTATTCGCTTTGTACATCCACGTGCTCATCTGGAGGCTAACATGGTATTAATCGAAGCGATACGTGATGGTAAGCCGGAGGTTCGTTTACATCCACCACTCATTGTATATAATGAGGACAATCAATACTGTCCAGAAATTATGGACATCTACTATGGTGCTAAAGAGGGTAAATCATGACGATATCATGCCAAAGCAGTTTTCAGAACAATAACAATACACATAAGCAGGAATCAACCGGTTCACTCTTTTTGGTGGCAACACCCATCGGTAATTTAGAGGATATGACTTATCGTGCTGTCCGCACATTGCAGGAATGCGATATTATTGCAGCTGAGGATACAAGACAAACTCGAAAATTGTTGAGCCATTTTGAAATTACACCCTCTATGCTGTTCAGTTATCATGAGCATAATAAGGCTGCCAGTGGACCTGAACTTATCCGCTATATAATAGAAGGAAAAAATTTGGCCCTCGTCAGCGATGCCGGTTTACCAGCCATTTCTGACCCTGGTGCAGACCTTGTAGCCCTTGCCATAAGTCACGGTATACCAGTAATTCCTATACCGGGAGCTAACGCAGCTTTGTCAGCATTAATTGCCTCTGGTCTGCCTACGACTACGTTCACTTTTATCGGCTTCTTACCTCGAGAACGTAAAGATATCCGTGCGGTATTAAGCCCACTTCGTTCGGCGCAAGGGACTATACTGTTCTACGAATCTCCACATCGCGTGGTGAAGACACTGGCTCATCTCCATGAAGCATTCGGCAATCGGCGAATCGTGCTTGCTCGTGAACTGACGAAGAGATATGAGGAGTTTCTACGTGGGACGATCGAGGAATGTACGGATTGGCTCGCTGAACATCCACCGCTTGGTGAGTATGTCATTGTCGTTGAAGGCGAGAGCAAGGAAGATGCTGAAATGGCGGAATCGGCTTGGTGGCGCCAGCTAAGTATTGAAGAACATGTTGCTCATTACGAAGCAGCAGATATGCCGCGTAAAGAAGCTATGAAAAAAGCAGCGTCTGATCGTGGTGTGTCAAAGCGGGATATTTATAACGCACTTCTGGATAAAGCTGAGCAGCAGTAAGTTATTGATGGATTCTAATTCTAAGAGGTTAACAATACTTAAGAATTTGCGATTCATTTGGCGGGAACGTAGGAAATATAAGTGTACAATATACAATTAAATCGTTTAATGGTAAAAAACGTTTAAGTTAACTGTAAGGTGCGAAGGTTATTACGAGGCTGACGAGGATCTTGCCTGAAGGTGGTTCCCAAAAGGAAGCCCATTATAGACCAGATCACGGTGAAAACTCGGTTCACTTCGTGCTCTCACCGTATTACCCATCATTATTAGGTGTCATGGGGGGAGTAAATCCTTCCTTCCAGACATCTTTTGGGGCGGGAAACATAGGTGATTGCAGAAAAAAAATACCTCCCGCAGTCACGGGAGGTCAAGGAGATATGAAAAGGTTAGAATTAACAATTTGATTAGTTCTATTATATACTATTTATTTTAGTTTGTCACAGGGGTAGGGATAGTAGAAATGCATTCATGACAAACTATTTTTCCTTTGAAGTAAGTTACGTTCTCAGCGTTGCCGCAGAAAATGCAGGCAGGCTCATATTTCTTAAGCATAATGCGCTCACCATCAACGTAAATTTCAAGTGCGTCTTTTTCACCAATGCCAAGAGTACGGCGCAATTCAATGGGAATAACTACCCGTCCAAGTTCGTCTACTTTTCTTACTATTCCTGTTGATTTCATCATAACAATCGTTACTCCTCTCAATGTTCCAAAAACGTCATTATTCGACATTGTTCACTGTTTTATGATATTTATAATACCAACGATTCCCAAAACAGTCAACCTTTTTTCATCTGTTAATTAAGTACTTTTTCACGAAAACTTTGAATTGCCTATAACAATCACGAATTCCAAAAAAAGCGAAAAAATAAACTTTGTCGACTTTACCAAGACTAAAAACGTCACTATTCGACAAAGTACGACATAATTACTTATTATATACTTATATTGGTTAAAATCATATTAAATTTAAAAAAGGAGTTGATCTCATGAAGCAGCCGCTCACAGAAGAAAAGGTTTTCAAAGATCCGGTTCACAATTATATCCACGTGGAGGATACTATTATTTGGCGACTAATAAATACAAAGGAGTTTCAGCGTTTACGCCGAATTCGCCAGCTGGGTACCTCGTATCTCACTTTTCATGGCGCAGAGCATAGTCGGTTTTCTCATTCCCTAGGGGTGTACGAAATTACACGTAGAATTATTTCGCAATTTGAACGAAGCGGGTATAAGGATTGGATTCCTGAAGAAAGTCTGCTCACCTTGTGTGCGGCCTTGCTGCATGATCTGGGGCATGGTCCATTTTCCCATTCTATAGAAGAAGCTTTTGAAATGAATCATGAGGATTGGACTTGTCGAATTATTCTGGAGGACACAGAGATTACTGAGATCTTGCGTGACGTGGAGGAGGATTTCCCTCGTAAAGTAGCCTCTGTAATCGCTAAAACTTATGAGCATGAAATTGTTGTAAATCTGGTTTCCAGTCCGCTAGATGCTGATCGCATGGATTATTTGCTACGTGATGCGTACTATACAGGTGTAAACTATGGGACGATCGACATTGATCGGATTTTAAGAATGCTGCGTCCTTATAATGGTCGTGTTGTTGTAAAAGAATCGGGAATGCATGCCATTGAAGATTATTTAATGTCGCGTTATCAAATGTACTGGCAAGTCTATTTTCATCCGGTGACACGCAGCTCAGAGATTATTTTACGACAAATTTTCCGTAGAGCTAGGGAGCTTTTCCAAGAGGGGTACAATTTTAGTTTCATGATTAATCCGCTGGAGGATTTGTTCCGTGGTGAGGTGACAGTGAAGCAATATTTAATGCTGGATGAAGCACTGGTACAGACGGCTTTTATGCAGTGGACGCTTGAGAAAGATGAGCTACTAAGTGACTTGTGTACCCGTTTTATTCACCGTAAACTGTATAAATACGTTGAGATGGAGAATCTCGATACAGATATGATTACTGAAATTCGCAGCAGTTTTGAGGCAGTGGGACTCCACCCAGAATATGATTTGGAGATTGATTTTCCAACAGATCTGCCCTATGATGTGTTCCGTCCGGGAGAAGCTTTTGACAATAAACAAATTCTGCTGCTTGATCGGCATGATCATCTGCGGGAAATTTCAGAGGTGTCTGATATTGTGCGTTCTATTAGCGGCATTCACCGTGGCAGATATCATCTTTATTTTCCTCAGGATAAGTTGAGAAATGCGCTTACGCGATTGCCTGCTTCTATAGCAGAGATTTTTGCAAAATAATACAAGAAAATATGGGATTTTTGACAAGAAGAGTAGAAAAATAAGACATAACGGATAGCGTGAAACTTATACTGTCTTATATTTAAAAAAGAACAAGGAGTGAAGGTTAAAATGTTTCTGTTTGACACACATACGCATCTGGATGCACCTCAATTCGACGAGGATCGCGAAGAAGTTATCGCTCGTGCTGTAGAAGCAGGAGTTAGCAAGATGATTAATATCGGATTTAATCGGGAGACGATTCCTTCAACGATGAAGCTGGCAGAATCTTATGATTATATTTATGCGGCAGTGGGTTGGCATCCTCAGGATGCGATTGATATGAAAGATGGAGATCTCGATTGGATCGCTTCTCTATGCAGTCATAAAAAAGTAGTGGCTATTGGTGAAATCGGACTGGATTATTACTGGGATACTTCTCCCAAGGATGTGCAACATGAAGTTTTCCGCAAGCAAATTGGACTAGCCCGTGAATTAAATATGCCGATTTGTATTCATGATCGTGATGCCCATGAGGATGTTGTACGGATCTTACGGGAGGAAAAAGCAAATGAGGTTGGAGGCGTGATGCACTCGTTCTCAGGAAGCTGGGAAACAGCTAAAATGTGCTTGAATCTTGGTTTTCATTTATCCTTTGGAGGACCCATTACGTTCAAAAATGCAAGAGTGCCGAAAGAAGTGCTTGCGCAGACCCCACTAGACCGATTATTGATCGAAACCGATGCTCCATATTTGACTCCACACCCCTTCCGCGGGAAGCGAAATGAGAGCGCTCATGTGAAGCTGGTAGCAGAGGCAGCAGCTGAAATTAAAGGGTTAACATGGGAAGAATTGGCTAAAATAACGTATGCGAACGCACTGGAACGATTTGGGATTGAGTGAAAACGGGAGCAAAACAGGCGAAAAATAGAGAATGGCCGATATATTAAACTTTTTTAATATAAAAACGGCTGAATATTACAATATTTTAACCATATTTTTGCGTAAACGTGGTTGAATCGTCCTTTACAACATGCATCAAAACAGGATATCATCTTTTCAGTGATGTGAGCTGTGTTATAGTGACAGCCATTGATTCATGGATCGTCTCGCTGAGTCTCCGTATGGAGAACGGGGGAACCAATATTGACCTGCCGCATGCCTGTATTTTAAATACGGTTTAGACGTGCCGTAGGACAGTATTTGATTTCTTCACGTGGTCTTTGGGGTGAATTTAAGGGCAACCGCCATGAGCGGGTGACCCGAAATAGGGCGTCTCTCTTTCGTCCGAACCCGACAGCTAACCCCGTAAGCGCAAGTAAGAGAGGCAACCTCGTGCACAAGCATTCTCTATTCAGACATTGGAGAAGCCACGAAAGAGTCCTCAGTTGAACTCTTTTTAGGCTTTTTTATTTTTGAATAATTAGAATGGTGCCCACATACTGTTATATAACAGGGGTGGGAGTAGCTGTGCCGAGCAGGCGATCCATGAGCAGGAGACGCTAAGTTATTACGTAACGTGTCCTGTGACAATCTCAAATAGTTTCGTCAAAGGAATTCAGTCCTCATGATATACAATTGACGACGGGGCTATGTAAGGAGGATGGAGAGAATGGGCGTATTCCAACCAGAAGTATCCCATGATTCGCAGTCATCCAGCAGGTCTTTCGCATTACGGTGGGAGCAAGTAAATACTCGCGTACTTTTACTTGCAGGCGTGATTTCAGTCGCTATCGCGCTACTTATTCTGCTGTACGTACACGGTCAAAGTAACAAACAATTATTTTTAGTAATAGACGGGCAAACACAGACGCTTGAAACGCGGGAAGCGCTTCTTGGTGATGTGTTGGAGAAAGAGCAAATTTCGCTGCAGCCGCATGATGAACTATCTTTAGGTCTGAGTGATGAAATAAAAGACGGTGACCGTGTCGTTATCAATCGTGCGCAGAAAATCAGTCTTGCTGCGGATGGAGCAACAAAAACGTTATATACGACCGAGGATACAATTGGTAAAGCAATTCAGAAAATGGGCATTACCCTAGAAGGTCATGATAAGATTTTCCCTTCGTTAGACACCACCATTTCTGCAAACATGGAGGTTAAGATTGTTCGCATCAACAAACAGACCGTACAGCGAACAACTAACTTACCCTTCAGAGTCATCAAGACAGCAGACCCCTCCCTTACTGTGGGAACAGTTAGAGTGGCACAGGCAGGCAAACCAGGTGTCATGATTCAGCATATTGAAAAGATCTACCAAGACGGAGAACTGGCCTCTATGCGCATGATTGGTAAGGAAGTACAAACGGTAACGAAAGATAAGATTATTGCCGTTGGTATCAAAGCACTTCCTAAGCCGGCTGTAGCTAAGACTACAACAACTTCCAAATCAAACACCACTTCAAAAACGGCTAAGGTTAGCGCCAAGACTAATAACGTCACAAGCAAGGCTGGCGTAGACTTTGAGTACAAGAAGATGATTAAGAACGTCTCCATGACTGCTTATTCATCAGAAGAGCCAGGTATAGGTACCAAAACTGCCTCCGGAACACGCGTAACGGAAGGTCGTACAATTGCAGTAGACCCGAATGTAATCCCTATTGGCTGGTGGGTATATATCGAGGGGCTTGGATTCCGCCGAGCAGAAGATACTGGCGGTGCCATTAAAGGCAATAAAGTAGATGTCTATTACGATTCACTGAGCCATGTCCGTAATTTCGGTCGTAAATCACGTGCCGTTTATGTGATTGGACCTGTGAAGCCGGAGTTAAACTAGGGTGAAGCTTTTGCAAATTATTCTTTGATAAGCTATAGTGATGATAACCGTTAAGGAACGCCAGATGATCATTTCGTTGATCGCAGAGCAACCGCTCATCACTTATACATTCTTTAACCAAAAGAAGAGGAGCGAAACCTCTTCTTTTTTGCTTTTTTTGGAAGGAGTCAAGAGATATGATTAAGGAATTAATTGTCGTTGAAGGTAAGAGTGATACCGTCGCTGTTAAACGCGCTGTAGAAGCAGATACGATCGAAACAGGGGGCTCGGCTGTAGACCGGACTGTAATTGCGAAGATCGCGCTTGCTATGGAGCGCAGAGGAGTGATTATCCTTACTGACCCGGATCACGCGGGTGAACGAATTCGTAAGATTGTGTCCGCAAAGGTGCCGGGCTGCAAGCATGCCTTCATTCCGGAGAAGGACGCAACCCGCAAGGGAGATATCGGTGTAGAGAACGCTTCTCCAGAGGCGATTCGTCATGCGCTACGGAATGTACATACCTCTTTTGAAGGTGCACCTGCTTTAATTGGACTTGATGATCTAATGGCCTCTGGAATGCTTGTACACCCTCGGGCAGCTGAAAGACGTATGGCACTTGGTAATTTGCTTGGAATCGGATATTGTAATGGTAAGCAGCTGTACAAGCGGCTGGCAATGTTTGGAATTACGCGGGAGGAATTTGCCGGAGCTCTCGCCCAAATTGATCAGGGGGGCATTACTTCATGAGTGGTAGAGAGGAAATTTCGACTCCAAAACGGACGAAAGAAATTATTCAACGTTATGGATTCAAGTTCAAGAAGAGCTTAGGACAGAATTTTTTGATTGATCAAAATATATTGGACAAGATTGTAGACGCTGCTGGGCTAGATAGTGAATCAGGGGCATTGGAGATCGGTCCTGGGATTGGTGCCCTGACGGAGCGTTTGGCGCTAACCGCTGGTGCGGTGACCGCTGTGGAGATCGACCGTAGGCTGATTCCTATTTTAAGGGACGTACTTTCCCCTTATCCGCATGTTAAGGTTCGTAATGATGATGTTCTGAATGTAAATCTGCAGGAGCTGTTCAAAGAAGATTTTGCATCTGTGAACAAGGTAAGCGTAGTTGCCAATCTGCCGTATTATGTAACTACTCCGATTCTGATGAAGTTGCTTGAAGAGAAGCTTCCGCTTGATAACATCGTTGTAATGATTCAGAAAGAGGTTGCGGAGCGTATGGCTGCTTCTCCGGGAGGGAAGGAATACGGGAGCCTTAGCATTGCCGTGCAGTACTACAGCGAGCCTGAACTCGTCTGCATTGTGCCGCGTACGGTGTTCATTCCTCAACCTAATGTGGAGTCCGCTGTAATCCGTCTAAAGGTAAGAGAGCGTCCACCGGTAGAAGTGGAGAGTGAGAAGCACTTCTTTGAGGTCGTCCAAGCTTCTTTCACACAGCGTCGCAAGACGATTGCTAACAATCTCAAGGCTCGTTACTTCCCCGAAGAGGGACGTGAGCGTCTGGAGGCTTTACTCGCAGAAGCTGGTATCGAACCAACCCGTCGTGGAGAAACGTTAAGTCTAGAAGAATACGCCCGATTGAGCGGTGTTCTGTTGGCTGCTGGAATTGAATAAGCTAAAAACATAGCTAGTTATGAACCAACTGAGGCCTTTGCCCATACGATGGGGTAGAGGTGGTGGTTGTAATGAATTTAGGAGACTTGGTCGTTCGTAAATCTTATGGTGGTGATTTGACTTTTCGTGTAGATCATATTGTGCAGGACAGAGCCGTCATTAAAGGCACAGATTTCCGTCTGTTGGCGGACTCTCCTCTGAATGACTTGGTTCAAGTGCCTCCTACCCGAATTACGGAACGAGGACAGCAAGCACAGATTAAAGCGAATGAATCACTGACGCAGCTGCGGAAAGACCGACAGGAGCAAAGTCAGCGGAGTGGGAGCGCTCTATCCGAAGGAGCATGGGCTCCATCGCCCAAGGAAGCTGCTTATTTTGAAGTACCGGGGAAAGTACTGCATCTGGATGGCGATCCGGCGTATTTGAATAAGAGCCTTAGCTTATACGAGCAATTGCGGATCCCTGCTGAAGGTCATCATGTTCATGAGTCCGCAATGGCTGACACTTTATACCGGCTGCTGCCCCGCGTGCGTCCAGATATTGTGGTGATTACCGGTCATGACGGGGTGCTGAAGCAACAGCATACTTACGATCTTCACAGTCTGAACAGCTATAAAAATTCGCAAAACTTCGTAGCTGCTATTAGGGTAGCTAGGGATTATGAGCGAAATTTTGATGCGTTGACGATTGTTGCAGGTGCTTGTCAGTCACATTTTGAAGCACTGCTGGGGGCAGGGGCGAATTTCGCCAGTTCTCCTGGACGGATATTGATCCATGCCTTAGACCCAGTTTATGTAGCGGCAAAATCGTCGTTCACGCCCATTAGGGATACGGTGAATCTGAGTGAAGTTTTGAATAACACCATTAGTGGTAATCAGGGAATCGGCGGTATTGAGACCCGTGGAAGCTTTCGTATTGGGATGCCGCGTCTGCAGAACCTGTCAGCACTAAAAGTGACACCTTCCGCAATTTAATCGACGGGCACAGGTCTATTTTTCAAAGCTTATAAGTAATTTCGAGTGGCCGAATAGAGTAACGCGAAGAAAGGGTGAGCGATGAGCTTAACCCTTTTTTTATATAAGAAAGTATAATTATCCTTATATTTCTCGCATAAACGTTAACCGTCCTTAAGGGACGCCAAAGGCGTTTATGCTTACGTGAAATGGTAGTTATCTTTAAAGATCGGCAATGTTATTTTTCCTGCTTTGTGGTAAACCTATTACAGATAACAAGGGTATTAGTTCGCCTCTGATTCTCCGCAAAAAAATTCCGTTGACAACCAAATATTCATCATCTATAATTATTTATTTGCTTTGACAAACACCTGGGGAAGTTGTATAATGGACAAGAAAAGAGGTGGTCGTCAGGCAATGGCTAATAACGCGCTGTTGGAAATCAAACGCAGTCTCGAAGCTCACGTCGGTCATAAGATCACGTTGCGTGCAAACGGAGGTCGTCGTAAAACCGTAGAACGCACCGGTGTCCTGGAAGAAACGTACCCTTCTGTATTTATTGTCAAACTGGATCAGGAGCAGCAAACATTCAAGCGAGTCTCCTATAGCTATGCCGATATCCTTACTGAATCTGTGGAAATCACAGTATGTGAAGACGATGGGCAGATGCGGATTATGTATATTAAAGCTTAATGTTTCACGAGCAGCTTCCTTTGGAGGCTGTTTTTTATTTGCAGATAAACATTCAGTGAATGATCCTTGTTCTTAGCAAGCATACTAATTGAGCAATCGGTTTATCATTTTCTTTCATAAGGGAGGAATTCCGTAATGAGCCGCAGAAAACGAGGCATGATGTCGGAAGAACTAAAGACAGAGTTAGCCAAGGAGCTTGGTTTTTACGAAACGGTGGAACGTGAAGGCTGGGGAGGAATACGGGCGAAGGATGCCGGCAACATGGTAAAAAGAGCGATTCAGCTCGCTGAAGAGGCTGCGCGGAAATCTTAATCTTTAGCGTGTGAACAATTATTTAACGAAAAAGGGTGCGTCCAACGGGCGACACCCTTTTATTATTGGACTTCATTAGAAGTTTTTCATATAATATGTTAAGTTGTTTTTACGGGAAAAGCTGAAGGTGGGTGAACGCCTTGAAAATGTATGAGAAGGCACCAGCTAAAATTAATTTGATGCTGGATGTGCTGCACAAGCGTGCTGACGGTTTTCATGAGGTGGAAATGATTATGACCATGGTAGATCTAGCAGACCGTTTAGAGCTGTCTGAGCTGCCAAGGGATACTATTATAATATCAAGTCAAGCGGGTTATATTCCTCTAGATGAGAAGAACCTGGCCTTTCAAGCGGCTAGGCTTATTAAAGAACGTTATAACGTGAAGAGTGGAGTACATATCCATCTGGATAAAAGAATACCGGTCGCAGCTGGCCTGGCTGGCGGCAGCAGCGATGCAGCGGCTACGCTACGTGGCCTGAACCGACTGTGGCGCCTAGGTATACCTGCGCAGGAGCTGCAGGAGCTTGGCGCTGAGCTTGGCTCAGATGTACCTTTCTGCGTTACAGGAGGCACTGCCTTGGCAACAGGCCGTGGCGAGAAGCTGACGCCGATTAAGAACCCACCGCAATGCTGGGTAGTATTGGCTAAGCCACCTATCAATGTATCGACTGCAGAAGTATACGGACGTGTGCGGAGCAATAATATAGCTGTTCATCCTTCGGCTCGAAAGATGCAGGACGCGATCGAAGCTGGAGATTTTGGGGGCGTGTGTAATCATTTGGGCAATGTGCTTGAGGATGTTACCCTAAAGCTGCATCCAGAGGTTCAGCAGCTCAAAGAGGCGATGGTCAAGCTCGGAGCAGACGGAGTGTTAATGTCCGGCAGCGGTCCTACAGTGTTCGGTTTAGTGTCCAAGCAGTCTAAAGTAGCAAGAATATATAATGGACTGCGAGGGTTCTGCAAGGAAGTCTATGCAGTGAGATCACTCAATTAGTATGCTTCTCTTGTGTAAACCCGTACAAAAGTGATATATTTTTCATAAAATATTCGGTTTTGGCGAGGAGCATTCCGTGAAGAAATTAAAAAGAAGCCAACGTTTGGTAGACATGACTCAATTTTTACTTGAGCGGCCACATGACCTGCTGCCGCTGTCTATATTTGCCGATCGGTATGGAGCGGCTAAGTCCTCCATCAGTGAAGATTTGGCCATCATAAAAGAAGTATTTGAAGGTGAGGGCATTGGAGAGCTTCAGACCTTAGCCGGTGCAGCAGGTGGAGTACGTTATATTCCTGTGATGCCTAAAGAAATGGCGCTCTCATTTGTTAAACGTTTATGTGTGCAGCTGGAACAGACAGATCGGATATTGCCTGGTGGTTATTTGTATATGTCGGATCTGCTTGGACTGCCATCTTTGATGGAGCAAGCAGGGAAGATCATCGCAACGGCCTTTTATGGATCGGAAATCGATGTGGTGATGACAGTAGAAACTAAAGGGATTCCGCTAGCCTATGCAACGGCAGCACAGCTAGGATTGCCAGTAGTGCTGGTACGACGTGATCATCAAGTTACAGAAGGATCAGCAGTAAGCATTAATTATGTATCTGGATCACATAAGAGCATACACACCATGTCTCTTTCTAGACGAGCACTCAAGGAGAAATCACGGGTACTCATTGTAGATGACTTCATGAAGGCAGGCGGGACCGTTCGAGGGATGGTTGATTTACTCGGTGAGTTCAATGCCGAAGTTGCTGGAGTGGGTGTGTTGGTCGAATCAGGCGCAGTAGAGACGGAAGAGCGTCTGTTGCATGACTATGTTTCTTTAGTGAAACTAAGCGAGGTAGACTCGAAAGAGCGGCGGATTTCTGCGCATCCGGGTAACTACTTTTCCTCTTGATAGATTGGCGTTTCTTTGTTTTCAAAAAGCGTGGAAATTGTCGAAAACGTAAGAGATATTAAGAAAATCACCCTATGCGTGTCGAAAACAACAGATCCTAAAAAATATATTTCTTTTTTAGGTATTTTATGGAATCAAAAAGAAGGAATTCGCTTTGCTGTGTGGAATTATACACCAAGTCTCTGATGGAAAAAGGTGGTGAACACACACATGCAAATTACGGATGTCAGACTCCGCCGCGTTAACTCTGAGGGGAGAATGAAAGCAATCGCATCCATTACAATCGATAACGAGTTTGTTGTTCATGACATTCGCGTCATCGATGGTAATAACGGGATGTTTGTTGCAATGCCCAGCAAGCGTACACCGGATGGCGAATTCCGCGATATCGCTCACCCGATCTCTTCGGGAACACGCGAGAAGATTCAATCCGCGGTTCTGGCCGAGTACGATCGCGCCGCTACTGAAGAAGAAGAAGTTATTGAAGAGGGAGCTTAGGCTGCCTCGGAAGACGGCTACCTTTTGGGTGGCGTAGGATCCGCCGTTTTTGATAAGATCATACCGAATATACTTCATGACTTAAGCAGCTTGATCTTGCAAGAAAAGCTAGCGCTAGTGAAGGATTTGACGACATCTTCGAAAGGCAGCGATAAATGCTTTTCTAACATGGGGTTTATAGAAAAGAGAACCATGACTTCATGGTTCTCTTTTCTTTTTGCCCGGAATGAGATATATTCAGTAGTGAGTTCAAGAGTAGGAGGTTGGCATTCTTGAAAAGAATGGCTATAGTTCTTGCCGCAGGTCAAGGCAAGCGAATGAAATCTAAATTATATAAGGTGCTGCACCCCGTTTGCGGTAAGCCAATGGTAGGGCACGTGCTTGATACAGTAGAGGCGACCGGATGTCAGCGCACCGTTGTTGTTGTTGGGCATGGCGCAGAGAAGGTTAAGGCCTATGTAGGGCAAAGTGCGGAATACGTGCTGCAGGAAACTCAGCTCGGTACTGGTCACGCTGTCAAACAGGCTAAGGATTTGCTCGGTGGTGAAGAAGGAACGACGATTGTTGCTTATGGTGACACTCCACTTATTACATCGGAGACGCTGATAGGATTGATGGCTCTGCATGAGGAGCGTCAGGCAGCAGCGACTGTATTAACCGCAGTAATGGATGATCCATCTGGATTAGGACGGATTATACGTAGTGAAGATGGCGGCTTAATGAAGATCGTAGAACAGAAAGATTGTAATGCCGAACAGGCAGCTATTCATGAAATCAACACAGGAATTTATTGCTTTGATAACATCAAGTTATTTTCAGCTTTAGAGAAGGTTACTAACAGCAATAATCAACAGGAATATTATTTAACAGATGTTATCAGTATTCTGCGTGAGCAAGGTGATCTTGTTCTAGCATTCCAGACTGAGGATGCTAACGAGTCTATTGGTGTTAATGACCGTCTAGCTTTGTCTGATGCGGAAGGTATTATGCGTCAACGTATCAACCGCAAACATATGCTGGGTGGCGTAACCATAATAGATCCTGCCTCTACTTATATCGGAGCAGATGTAGTCATTGGGTCAGATACAATGATCTATCCAGGAACCATCTTGAAGGGTAAAACTGTAATCGGTGAGAACTGTGTGATCGGACCGGCAAGCGAAATCGAAGATTGTCAGATCATGGACGACGCGACGATTAAGCAGTCCGTACTGAATCAAGCACAAGTTGGCGCACGGACTACCGTTGGGCCTTTTGCCTATTTGCGCCCAGGTTCTATACTTGGAGAAGAAGTTAAGGTTGGAGATTTCGTCGAGATCAAGAATGCTACGATTGGTGACGGTTCTAAGGTGTCACATCTTAGCTATATTGGCGACGCATCTGTGGGTAAAAATGTAAACGTCGGTTGCGGTGCGATTACTGTTAACTACGACGGGTATAATAAATTTACGACAACAATTGAAGACGATGCCTTTATCGGTAGTAACGTTAACCTTATCGCACCGGTTTCTGTGGGCAAAGGGGCTTTTGTTGTAGCTGGTTCGACAATTACGCGTTCCGTTTCAGAGAACGATCTGGCTGTTGCCAGAGTACGGCAGGAGAATAAACCGGGATATGCAGAGAAGATCCGTTCCCGTGCAAAAGCGAAGAAAGACCACTCGAGTCCATCGTAAAGCGTTGCTAAGAAGCGCCGGACGGACTTATATTTCCGCGCCGGCGCCTTTGGAAAGCTAAATTCCGTCACGGAGGGTTTAAATTTTATGACTTATTGTGATTCTAAATTAAAGATTTTCACCTGTAACTCCAACCCAAAGCTAGCTAGTCAAATCGCTGATTACATCGGAATTCCGATGGGTGAATCGCATACTACAAGTTTTAGCGATGGAGAAATTCAGGTCAAGCTGTCAGAGAGCGTTCGGGGTTGCCATGTGTATATTGTTCAATCCACCTGCGGCCCAGTTAATGACAACCTAATGGAGCTTTTAGTTATGGTGGATGCACTCAAACGCGCCTCCGCAAAAAGCATCAATGTGGTTATCCCTTACTATGGTTACGCTCGTCAAGATCGGAAAGCTCGTTCCCGTGACCCTATTACGGCCAAGCTGGTAGCAAATTTGATTGAAAAAGCCGGCGCTCACCGTGTAATTACGATGGACCTCCATGCTATGCAGATTCAGGGATTCTTTGATATTCCAGTGGATCACTTGCTGGGAGTTCCCATCCTGGCTCAGTATTTCCGTTCCAAACAAATCGAGAACCCAGTTGTCGTATCGCCAGATCACGGCGGTGTAGTACGTGCAAGAAAGCTTGCTGATTTTCTGAACGCTCCGCTTGCAATTATAGACAAGCGTCGCCCAGAGCCGAATGTCAGCGAAGTCATGAATATTATCGGTAATATTGAAGGTAAAACAGCCATTCTGATCGATGATATTATCGATACTGCTGGAACCATTGTACTTGGTGCTAATGCTTTGATGGAAGGCGGCGTGAAGGAAGTATACGCTTGCTGTACACACCCAGTATTGTCTGGTCCTGCACATGAACGTCTGGAGAATTCTCCAATTAAAGAGATTATCGTGACAGATACGATTCCAATTCGCAGCGCGAACCCAACTTCTAAACTCAAAGTGTTGTCCGTGGCTCCACTTATGGGTGAGGCAATTATCCGCGTTCATGAAGAGTTGTCGATTAGTAAATTGTTTGAAATTGAATAAATATAAATCAATAATAGCAAGCAAAAACGCCTTCGGCGTCCCAAAAGGACGGTAAGCGTTTATGCGAGAAATATAAGGATAATGTATAACGTGAAACTTATACATTCTTATATTGTACAAAAGGGTTACACCTCCGTTCTCGGAGATGTAACCCTTATCGGCGTGATGCAGGTAGAAGCGCTGGCTTCAATACCCGGCGCGGGAGACAAAGGTGAATATGCTGCGGTTATAGAGTGTCCCTTGCAGCTCCACGAATCCTTCGTCCACTGCTGTCAATACACCAATGTCAATGTGCACGTCGCCTCTGTATATTTCCACAGGCACAGCATATTGGATATGGTACTGAAAATCGCGCTGATGTGTTAAGATTGCACCTTGATGTAGCATAGGTTATCACCTGTCTTCGGAGTATAATTTCGCTCTGGTTGCTTAAGAGTATGTAGATAAGATCTATTGTACCAAAAACGGACTTCTCTTGCCGGAGAGCCCGAATGGAAAGGAAAGGTTCGATAATGAAATGGATTGTCGGATTGGGAAATCCGGGAACACAATATGCTAAAACAAGGCATAATGTTGGCTTTATGGCATTGGATGAGCTTGCGGCTCAGAACGGGATTTCTTTCAACCAAAGCAAATGTAAATCCGTGATCGGTGAAGGCGTTATCGGGGGAGTAAAAACCGTATTGATTAAACCGATGACCTTTATGAATTTGTCTGGTGAAGCCGTTCGCGCTTATATGGATTATTACAAAGTTAAACTAGAAGATATGATCGTCGTCTACGATGATCTGGATACCGAAATTGGAAAGATTCGATTGCGTTATCAAGGAAGTGCTGGTGGGCATAACGGAATTAAATCGATCATTCAGCATGTGGGTACACAAAGCTTTAATAGGGTACGAATGGGCATTTCTCGTCCTGAACCGGGTTTTGCAATAGTAGATTATGTTCTCTCTTCTTTTCCTAAAAAGGAAGGCGATCCTCTGAAGCAGATGGTCCTTAATACTTGTGATGCACTGGAGTTCAGCTTAAAGAATTCATTCGAACAGACGATGGCTAAATTTAATGGTTGATCTGTAAACTCTGCTGGTTATGAAGGCTAAAGATGATGCTCCCCGGACATACTGAAGGTATATAGTACTTTCAGGAGGCATATAGATGGCAATAAACTATGTATGTAGGCACTGCAAGACATCTCTAGGCAGCATTAATAGAAGTGATGTTACAGAAATGCAGTTGGGCCTTCATTCCTTGACCCCTGTGGAGCGCAGAGATATAATAGCGTATAATTCAGAAGGTGAGATCACGGTAAAGGTGACTTGCGAATATTGCAAGGAGGCTTTAGAGCATAATCCGGAGCTCAGCCTGCTGACGAGTCCGCTTCAGTAGGTGAAAGCGCCTGTCTCTATCGTCATCCGCAAGCCTTGGCGTTACAGCTGAGGCTTCTTTTCGATTCCAATCATAATAGGTGACGGTGGCTTTGGCTTCCGTTAGCCTGTTTAGTAAGAGAGGTGCGCCTGTTGTTACAAGGTATTATAGAAGCTTTTTCTAAGGATCCCGATTTCCAGTCTATCACCCAGGGTGTAGCTGCAGGTATGAAAGAGCAGCTCATATCGGGGCTTACAGGTTCAGCTAGACAGATCATGCTTGCAGCACTGCATGAAGAGACAGCTCGTCCCTTGCTTGTGGTGACTCATAATATGTTTTCGGCTCAGAAAATGGCCGATGATTTACAGGAAGCGCTTTCCCCGGAACGAGTTCTGCTCTATCCTGCTAATGAACTTGTGGCTGCGGAAGCGGCTGTCTCAAGTCCAGAGACATTAGCCCAGCGTATTGATGTACTGACCAAATGTGCTCAGGGCTTCCGTGGTATTGTTGTAGTTCCCTACTCGGGAGTGCGTAGACTGCTCCCTGCACCAGAGGTTATGGCAGAGGCGCAGGTTACGGTTTCTCAGGATGGAACGCTTGCTCTGGATGAATTCTTGATGTCCATGATCGAAATGGGTTATGAAAGAGTAGAGCGGGTTGAGAATCGCGGTGAACTGAGCGTAAGAGGTGGAATTATTGATTTTTATCCAATGACTTCTCCTTTGGCATATCGGGTTGAGTTATTTGATGATGAGGTTGATTCCATCAGAACTTTTGATCCAGTGGATCAGCGTTCTATTGATAAAGTACGAAGTGTGAAGATTACACCGGCTAAGGAGATCATAGCGAGCAGGTTTCGCCAGGAATCTGCTTCTGCTGAGGCATCCGTTATGCTGGAACGACAGCTCGAGAAAATGGCGGATCGGCAGGCTAAGTTGCGTCTAAAAGAAGAAATTGGACGCGAGCTAGAAATGCTGCGTGAAGGAACCTGTTTTCCTGAAATCTATAAATATATCAGTCTTTTATACCCTGAACGTTCTCATTTATTTGATTACATGGCCCAGGATACGATCCTTATTCTCGATGAGCCGACAAGACTGCTTGAAACGGCGAAACAGCTCGAAAGAGATGAGTCCGAATGGAATCTCCATCTGATGCAAAACGGCAAAACATTGCCGGATCTGGATCTCTCTGTCGAGACAGATGTTGTGATGTACAAACGTCCGTTCCAAAGCCTGTTTATGTCGATCTTTTTGCGCCAGGTGCCACACATTCAACCACAGAACATTCTTGGGTTTATTAGTCGTGGGATGCAGGATTTCCATGGTCAGATGAATGTGCTTAAATCGGAAATGGAGCGTTGGCAGAAGTCTGGTGTAAAGGTAATGATGCTTGCGAGCAGTGAAGAACGGATTGAACGTGTGCGCAGAGTCCTTTATGACTACGGTATTGATGAGCCAACGATCGTACAAGGAAACCTGGGTTCAGGCTTTGAGCTGCCTTCTATTCATTTAGCCGTTATCACTGAAGGAGAGATGTTCTCTCAGAAGCAGCGGAAGGCACGGAAGATCTCCAAAGGGATAGATAATGCTGAACGGATCAAGAGTTATACTGAGCTGAAAATTGGTGATTATGTCGTTCACCAGAACCATGGTATCGGTAAGTATATGGGGATCGGCACGCTGGAGGTCAGCGGTATTCATCGCGACTATATGCATATTTTATATGCGGGTGGCGATAAGCTCTCGGTTCCGATTGAGCAAATTGACTTGATTCAGAAATATGTCGGTTCAGAAGATAAAGAGCCGAAAGTATATAAATTAGGCGGTAATGAATGGACGCGGGTGACCAATAAGGTCCGCTCTTCCGTTCAGGATATTGCTGATGATCTAATTAAACTGTACGCCGAACGCCAAAGTGCAGCAGGGTATGGTTTTGAGAAGGACACACAGGAACAGCGTGAATTTGAAGAAATGTTCCCTTACGAGGAGACTCGGGATCAGCTTCGAGCGATTGAAGAGATTAAGAAGGATATGGAACAGAATCGTCCAATGGACCGGCTCCTCTGTGGAGACGTTGGATACGGTAAGACAGAGGTAGCTATACGAGCAGCCTTTAAATCAGCGATTGAAGGTAAACAGGTGGCTGTACTGGTACCGACAACGATTCTAGCTCAGCAGCATTATGAGACCTTCCGGGAACGCTTCGCAAATTATCCGCTAAATATTCAAGTCCTAAGTCGTTTCCGCAGCCGTAAGGAGCAGAATGAGACGATTAAAAGCGTTCGGGCAGGAACGGTTGACGTGGTTATTGGTACCCACCGTTTATTGTCTCAGGACCTTGTATTCAAGGACCTCGGTTTATTGATTGTGGATGAAGAGCAGCGGTTTGGCGTGACTCATAAAGAGAAGCTGAAGAAGTTAAAAACGAATGTAGATGTTCTTACCCTGACAGCAACTCCAATTCCTCGCACATTACATATGTCGATGCTGGGAGTGCGTGATCTGTCTGTCATTGAGACACCACCGGAGAACCGTTTCCCCGTGCAGACTTATGTTGTTGAGCATAGTCAGACGCTTACGCGGGAAGCTGTAGAGCGTGAATTGGCTCGTGGCGGTCAAGTCTACTACCTCTATAATCGTGTGCAGGGCATTCAAGAAATGGCAGCTCAAATTTCTATGCTTGTTCCTGAGGCTAGGGTAGGTATCGGACATGGCCAAATGTCGGAAGCGGAGCTGGAGAAGACGATCCTTGATTTTCTTGATGGAGAATACGATGTGCTGGTCAGCACAAGTATTATTGAGACGGGTGTAGATATTCCTAACGTAAATACACTTATTGTGCATGATGCGGATAAGATGGGCTTGTCTCAGCTCTATCAATTACGTGGACGTGTAGGCCGGTCCAACCGGATTGCGTACGCCTATTTTACCTATCAGCGGGACAAGGTTCTGACTGAAGTGGCAGAGAAGCGGCTGCAATCGATTAAGGAATTTACGGAACTGGGTTCTGGTTTCAAAATAGCGATGCGGGATTTATCTATTCGTGGTGCCGGTAACTTACTTGGTGCAGAACAGCATGGTTTTATTGCGTCCGTGGGATTTGATCTATACTCACAAATGCTGGCGGAGGAGATCCGCAAGCGTAAGGTTACTGTGCTTGGAGAGGAAGATACCTCGCTCAAAGAGGGCAATACCGTCATTGATTTGTCGATTGACGCATATCTGCCATCCGAGTATATTTACGACAGTATCCAGAAAATTGAAATCTACAAAAAAGTTGCGGCAGTAACATCCTTCGATGATGCTTCTGAGCTTGAGGATGAGCTCTTGGATCGGTTCGGAGAACTGCCTGAAGCAGTTATTAATCTATTAACTGTTGCTCGTCTGAAAGTGTATGGAAAAATGTATGGCATTGATTCCATGATCAGACGTGGTGATGATGTTACCCTGAATTTCTATGAGGGAAGTCTTGGCGCTCTGGATACGGCGAAACTCGCCAAAGTTGGAAATAGCTTCGAAAGACGTGTACAATTCGATAGAGATGCTAAAGCCAGTATCCGAGTGAAGTCAAAAGACTTAAGTGATAAACAGCTGCTTGACTTGCTTGAACAGTTTCTTAAGGAAGCTAAACAGTCTTTTAAATCGAAGGGAGAACTACACAATGTCGTTAAATAAAAAAAAATCATGGAAAGTACTGCTCGTTTCATTGGTAGCAGCGGTTTCCTTTTCTATGCTAGCAGCATGCGGTAGTAGTGCTGATGATAGCAAGGCAGTAGCGACTTATAAAGGTGGAACGATTACAGAGAAGGAATTTGCTATGGATCAAAAAATCATGAAATTCCTCTCCCCACAGCAAGCGCAATATTTAGAGATTGAGGCTTTTAAGGAGTCGATTCTGAAGCAGGAAGTGGGCTTTGAATACTTAGCTTCTAAAGCAACGGATGAAGCAAAGAAGCAGGCGAAGAAAGAGGCAGATTCGCAAATCGCTGATTTGAAGAAAGCTCTGGGCGACAAATATAAGAAAACGCTAAAAGACGCTGACGTTACAGAGGGTGATATCCATGGTTATATGGAGCGTGTGCTAACGGTTTATCAGGATATGCTGCTTAAAGTGACAGATGATCAGGTTGTCAAAGAATTTGAAGCTACAAAAGGTGACTTTACGGTAGCGACCTTGCGTCATGTGCTAATCGGTCTGACAGATGCTAGCAGCAAAGAGCGCACTAGCGAAGAAGCACTAAAAATCGCGAAGGAAGCTAAGGCAAAGCTGGACGGCGGTGCTGATTTTGCAGCAATCGCTAAAGAATACTCTGACGATACAAAAACAAAGGATACGGGCGGAGAATATAAAGATAAGGCTGTAGGAACGTATGTAGATGAGTTTAAGAAGGCTGCTCAAACGCTGCCTTTGAATACCATTAGTGATCCTGTAGAGACTTCTTATGGTTACCACATCATCAAGGTAGAGTCCCGCACCGATAAAACCTTTGACCAGTTAACGGATGAGCAAAAAGAAGGCATTAAGAGCTCTATTGTGTCCAAGAACCTAGAGGCGTTCATGGAGAAAGATCTGGAAGGCATTATTGAGAGCATCAATCTGCCGAAGAGCTCTGCTGCCGCAGATGAATCCGGAACAAAAAATAGCGGAACAGAAGCCACTACAGCGCCAAGCGCATCCCCAAGCGCTACAAAAGCTGCTGAATAAACATCGGTAAAAATGGACAAGCTTACCTTAGAAAAAGCCATCCTCACTTAATGTGAAGATGGCTTTTTATAAATATAAGGTAGTATAAGATTCACACTATACTTTTTCCTTATATTTCTCGCTTAAGCGCTTACCGTCCTTATTAAGGACGCCGAAGGCGTTTATGCTTGTTCGAAGAAACATCTTTAGAACGGCCTTTATCTTGATACAGATATTAATACATGTCAGCTTATGTATAAGGATCTGGGAAGAGATGAATACTATGGTCAGATATTACGATAAATCACTGGGATTATCCTTTCCCATAATGGACAGTAGTAAGACCATACTTCTTAAGAAAGCGGGGCACATGTGAAATGAAAGCTACTGGAATTGTTCGGCGTATTGATGATCTCGGACGAGTGGTTATTCCCAAAGAAATTAGACGTACTCTAAGGATTAGAGAAGGCGACCCACTGGAAATTTTCGTCGATCGGGACGGTGAAGTCATCCTCAAGAAATATTCCCCGATTGGCGAGCTTGGTGACTTTGCAAAAGAGTACGCGGAGTCCTTGTTCGAAGGGACTGGGCATATTACAATGATTGCTGATCGTGATACCTTTATTGCACTGGCTGGGGGCTCCAAGAAAGACTATTTGGAGAAACAAGTAGGGATTCTTTTGGAGAAGGTTATGGATAGTCGTAAGACTGTACTGGAAACCAACGAAGGCAGTTATGAAATCGCTAAAGATCATCCGGATTTGGTGTCCTCATATGTAGCCTCACCGATCATTTCCGGTGGAGATCCTATTGGTTGTGTAGTGATGGTAAGCAAGGATGATTCGGCGAAAATGTCATCAATGGAAATTAAAATGGCCGAAACCGCCGCCGCATTCCTTGGCAAACAAATGGAGCAGTAATCGTAATATAGACCCCGCTTTCCTTTTGGTAAGATATACAAAGGGTAAACGGGGTTTTGCCGTTCTTACAAAACCGTTTCTACTTGTGGGTATACATACGTTATAATATAGAAATTCATCCCATTAAAGTTGTAGAAGCAGGTACTTTATGAAATCTAACACACAAACATCACGGCTGCTGCAGGGGGCATTTATTCTGAGTGCCGCAGCAATTATTTCAAAGCTTATAGGTACACTCCAAAAGATCCCGCTGCAAAATCTAGGCGGAGATGCGGTATTTGGTATATACAACACAGTTTATCCCTTGTATACGATGTTGTTAACGGTAGCGATGTTGGGTCTGCCAGCGGCCATATCCAAATTTGTCGCTGAAGCCTCTGCCGGAAGGCGGGAGGGCGAGGGTCGGCAGATTCTGCTGTTATCTGCGGTAATCACGGGCATTAGCGGTTTAGTTATCGGAGCGATCACCTATGCAGGTTCGCCGATTATAGCGGAGTGGGTCGGGAACTCGCATGTGATGCCCGCTTTGCGAGCAAGTGCTTGGGGACTTGCGGTTGTTCCAATCATGTCAGCTCTTCGGGGTTACTTTCAGGGTCTTCATAATATGGTTCCGACGGCTGTGTCTCAAATAGTAGAGCAGTCCGTACGCGTAACGGTGATGATTGTACTGTTGTTATACTTGATTTCACTGGGTGCGGGCGCTGAGAGTATTGCTGCCGGTGCGTTGCTCGGCTCAGCGGGGGGAGGGGCAGCAGGGCTTGTGGTTATGCTGCTATTTTTGCGGCGTCATCGTCAGCGGTTAAGACAGGGTGCTCCTGTAGATGATGCCACTTCTGTCGAATGCCAGGATTTAAAGTTGCCTAGTGCAGACAATGAGGGGCGTTCGAATCAACGGATTATGGGCGTTAAAGCAGGGGCCTTGCTGGCTTATGGAATTCCCGTGATGCTTGGCGCACTGGCAATGCCTCTTATCGGTCTTGTAGATGTATTCACTGTACCTCGCTTGCTATCCTCTGTAGGAAGCGAAGTGGAGGCGATGACACAGTTTGGTGTATACAATCGTGGTTTGCCACTAGTGCAGATTGTAACGATGATTGCCACTTCTTTGTCTGTCGTGTTCATACCAGCCTTAGCAGAGGCGAAGTACAAGGGAGACATGAAGCTGATCGAGAACCGTTGCAGCTTGTCGTTGCGTTGGTTCTGGCTGCTAGGGCTAGCAGCGTCAGCGGGCCTTGCAGTGCTTGCTGAGCCGATTAATATGGCTCTTTATGGCGACACCGCCGGCAGCAGCACTATGACTTGGCTGGCCTTAACCGCTGTTGGCGGTACGGTCAGCATCATCTCGGCTGCGCTCCTGCAGGGCCTCGGCTACGTGCGCGCCCCGGCCCTGCATCTTTTGGCCGCCGCGCTGCTCAAGGCGGCCCTGAACCTGCTGCTGGTTCCGCAGCAGGGTATTACCGGCGCAGCCATCGCTGGCTTGGCCGCGCATTCGTTCGCAGCAGCGCTCAACGTGCTGCTGCTGTACCGCCAGGGCCATCTGCGGCTTCGCCTCGCAGATGCCCTGGCACGGCCCGCGCTGCTCACAGCGGGCCTGGCTCTTGCCGCCGCAGCCGCCAGCTGGGGCGTGGACGCTGCGGCTACGGCCGCTGGCATCGGCGGCGGGCGCACTGCCAGCTTGGCGCAGAGCCTGCTCGGTGTGCTCGCAGGCTGCGCTGTCTTTGCCGTAGGGGCTATAGCCCTTCGGCTCCTTAGCGAGAGCGAGCTTCGCCAGCTTCCGGGCTTCGGCCCGTCCCTGGCGGACAAGCTGAAGAAGCTGCGATTATTCCCTTAATCAACGTTTACATCACAATATAAAAATGCGGTCTGCTGAAACAGCCGCTTAAGAGGAGGAACAGACATGAGTGCAACATTAACGGTCGTCGGTCTGGGCTCAGGCAACCCTGATCGGTTGACGCTAGGAATTATAAAGAAGCTGAAGGCAGCATCCGTTGTCTATGTCCGCACAAAAGAGCATCCAGTCATGGCTGCCCTCTCCGAGCTTGAAATAACTTCACAGTCCTTTGATGGATTGTATGAATCTTTATCCTCGTTTCCAGAGGTGTATGCAGCGATTACTTCAAAACTGATTGAAGAGGCTCAAGCAGCAGCAGACGGTACGGATATTGTTTACGCGGTTCCGGGTCATCCTATGGTTGCGGAATCAGCGGTTTCGCAGCTGCGCGAGCGGTGTCCTGAGGAAGGCATTGAACTGCAAATATTGGGTGGGGAGAGCTTTCTTGACGAGGCGTTTGTTCGACTGGGGTTTGACCCCATTGAAGGGTTTCAGTTACTAGATGCTTCAGGCATTCGCAGTGCTCAACTTCAGCCTGAATTACATACCCTGATTGGTCAGGTGTACGATAGCTTTACAGCCTCGGAGACAAAATTATGTCTGATGGAACTGTACCCGCCTGAATATGAAGTTGTTGTGGGTCATGCACTCGGTGTCGAGAACGAAGAAAGCATTGTAAGAGTCCCACTATACGAACTGGATCGACTCGACGGTTATGGCAACTTGTCATTAGTTTATGTACCTGCGAATCACGACGAGAATCTAAGAAATCGTACCTTTGCCCGTCTGCATGAGATTGTCGATATTCTTCGAAGCCCGGAAGGTTGTCCATGGGATCGGGAGCAGACACATGAATCCCTGCGTAAAAATTTAATCGAAGAAACCTATGAAGTCCTTGAAACGATTGATGAGGATGACCCCGATCATATGAAAGAGGAGCTGGGCGACCTTTTGCTGCAAATTATGCTTCACTCTCAAATGGAGGAGGAGCTTGGCACGTTTAACGTGTATGACGTCATTGAAGGGCTGAATGATAAGCTTATCTTCCGTCACCCTCATGTATTTGGGGATACCAATGCGAATGATGCCGAAGAAGCGCTGAAAAACTGGGAGGGCATGAAGGCAGAAGAGAAGCGGCGTAAAGGTGTGAAGCCAGAGGAATTATCCGTTCTTAGTGGTGTTCCGCGTGACCTGCCTGCCCTTATGAAGGCATACAAGCTTCAGAAAAAAGCATCCAAGGTGGGCTTTGACTGGGACAACGCTACGGATTGCATAGCCAAGATTCGTGAAGAGATCGATGAGCTGCAGGAGGCGATTGACACAGATGCGGCGACAGATGATCAAATTCTGGAACTTGGGGATTTGTTGTTTGCAGTTACGAATGTCGCTCGTTTTATCGGTGCAGATCCGGAAGAGGCATTAACCCGGACTAACCGCAAATTTGTGCGCCGGTTTCAATATATTGAGCAAAGCTTGCAGCGCAAGGGAAAGAGCGTAAAGGATAGTAGTTTAGAAGAGATGGAAGAACTGTGGCAAGAGGCTAAGGCTGAGGAGCGAAAAGTCTAGTGATTCACAGCCCCTTTACGGTATATGGACTCCAAAATGGGGCAATGCTGTGGATGTAGCTTTTATTTTCTGATTTAGAATGTGGCCAGTAGTTTAATAGTGCTATAGAATAGATTCTGCGACGATTTCTGAGAAATAACTATTTCTTTTTTTAAAAAGCGACGAATCGTGGCAGGATTTTAAGGTGACATCAAGAATAAGATAAAGACGAAATGGCGATTCGCCCCATATTATGGTGGTGATTCTCGTTTCATTTATTTTTTCGTATCCTAGGAGGAACTTTAAATTATGAACAAGACAGATTTGGTAAACAACATTTCCGAGAAAAACGGATTGGCAAAAAAAGATGTAGAAGCAGTATTGAACGGATTCTTGGGTGAGATTACAGAAGCTTTGGCAAAAGGTGATAAAGTTCAACTGATCGGTTTCGGAACTTTTGAAACTCGCAAGCGTGCAGGACGCACTGGCCGCAACCCGCAAACGGGCACAACGATTGAAATTCCAGAATCGACTGTACCGGCTTTCAAAGCTGGTAACAAGCTTAAAGAAGCCGTTAACTAATGCGTCTTGACAAATTCCTGAAAGTGTCCCGTTTAATTAAGCGCCGTACAGTGGCCAAGGATGTGTCCGAACAAGGCCGGGTACTGATTAACGGGCGGGAATCTAAACCTAGTAGTACAGTTAAGATCGGTGACGAGATTACTGTACAATTTGGACAGAAGCTTGTAACGGTCAAAGTAGAAAAGCTGGTCGAAACGACTCGCAAGGACGAGGCCGCTGGTATGTATACTCTAGTTCGGGAAGAGCCTGTTGCCAAAAGCAGCGGACTGGACTGGTAAGAGTAATAGAAGAAGGCATAACTTTACATTTTGTAGAGTTGTGCCTTCTTTTTTCTTTTTGTTTCTCTTATTTTTTAGAGGGACGGGATGTTCTATAACTTCTACCTCTGCCATAGATTAGAGGTAAGAAGGAGGGGTACATGCTATGATCGAGCCAGGAAAGGTAAACAAACAGCATGATCTGCACATGCGCAGTCGGAAGCAGCTGGAGTTGACGGGCGTGCAAAATGTGGAGAGCTTCGACAGCGAGGAATTTTTGCTTCATACAGAACTCGGCCATCTCACCATTCGCGGGAATCATTTACATATCAAAAATTTAAGTCTGGAGAACGGAATGTTGTCCTTAGAGGGCAATGTACATTCCCTGATTTATCTCGATCCCGGATCGCAGGGCAAAAACAAAGGTCTGCTCGGTAAGCTATTTAAATGAATCCTGCAGTCCAGTGGGTGACGCTGTTCTACATGATCATGGCCGGGCTGGCGATGGGACTGGCCTATGACAGCTACCGGGTGCTGTCGCTGAAGTTTAACTTTCCCAAATGGCTGAATGCCATGCTAGATCTACTGTATTGGCTTTGGGCTGCCTTGCTCGTTTTTCGTATGCTGTATGCCGGAAATCAAGGACAATTGCGGTTTTATGTCTTTCTAGGTTTGTTTCTAGGAGTATGGATCTATTTTTTAATCTTCAGTGTTACGGTGCGGCGTTTTGTGTTAAGGTTAATTCAATCGGTTCAGTATATGTGCAGGTTGCTATGGAGACTTGTGGAGATCTTGATAGGTACACCTCTTCGCTGGCTTTGGCGATTTATTATAGGACTGCTAAAGCTACTAGGTCGTATTCTATGGTTCATCTTTAAGCTTCTGCTGCGTCTGACCAAACCAATTTGGGTATTACCTGTTAGGTGGATCTCTCCACAGTTATCGCGGCTGACACATAGCGCTTGGATTGTGAAGATCACTGAATGGATTACCAAATGGCGGAAACGCTGACCTTGAATTAGGGGGTACGTTGCATGAACAGATTTACTGCGGAAGAGAAAAGTAATCATAGCAAAAATTCGGCCGCAGGCGCGAAGAGAAGAAGATTTATGTGGATTGTCTTTGTGGCAGTATTTTTTGGTTGGGCGGGTTATACTTACTTCGCTCAAAGTGCGGTCATTGCGGACAAGGGTGAGGAACTTGCAAAGAAACAGGAGACTAGTGAGGATGTCATGGCATCTTTAACTCAATTAAAATATGAATTATCCAGACTTAATGATGACGAGTATATTGGCCAATTAGCACGTAAATGGTACAATATCTATCCTCAAGGGGAAACTCCTATTCGAACAGAGCAATCAGAGCAATAATAGCGGCGAAAAGAGGCTTTTACTCTGTTGCCTTGCTTTGCTCTTTACTGTATAATCAAATCACCGCAGACAGGATGACCTTAATATTCGTCTGTATATTTTTAAGGGAGGATCATTTTATTCTATGGCAATTGAAGTGGGCACCAAGTTAGAAGGCAAAGTGACAGGCATCACGCATTTCGGAGCATTTGTGGATCTGTCAGGAGGTGTCACAGGTCTCGTTCACATCTCGGAAATCGCCGATAATTATGTCAAGGATGTTAACGATCATCTGAAGATTAGTGATGTAGTAACAGTCAAGGTGATCAACGTCGATAAGGACGGCAAGATCGGACTTTCCATTAAGCAGGCTGTTGACAAGCCAGCATCGGAAGTACGTCCGCCTAGAGCTCCAAGACCAGAACGTCCTAGCGGCGGAGACCGTTTCGGCGGTGGCGGCGGCAGTGGTGGAGGCGGCGGTGGATTCAATCGTGAACGGGGTGGGCGTCCATTTAAGCCTGCAGCCGGTAAACCTTCATTCGAGGATAAAATGTCGCGATTCCTGAAAGACAGCGAAGAACGGATATCTTCGATTAAGAAGAACACAGAAGGAAAGCGCGGAGGCCGTGGGGCTAAACGCGTATAATCCAATAACCTGTACATCATAAATAACCGCAAGGGCATTTCGCCCTTGCGGTTTTTTTGTCATGTCATATAAAATTGCCGACAGCATCCATGCCATTCTCACATAACTCTAGGGCAATCGCTGACGAATGACCGCCGCGTCACCGCGTGAAACTGCGTTGTAAACAATCTTGAAACTAATCAACCTAAAGCCCCGCAAGGGATAGAACAGCTTTTTTAAAGATCATGAATGAAGGCTTTTTTGTCGGAAATTTCTTGTGTGTGTCCCTCCATTTCTGACAAACTTTCTCAAATCGCCGGTTATATAATGAGTACCATAAATTCTTAAACGGGTGGTGTAGGGGAATGGGTAAAAGCAACGTGGTAAATTTGCCAGAGTGGACAAGAGTGGGAAGTGAGGATAAGAAGCAGAGACAAGCATTGCGCACGCGTATTACAGCTTGGGGTCAGAAGCAGCGGTATGTTCAGCTAGTAGCAGCGAAGAAATGGATGCTATTGCTCAGTTTTATGGGGTTTCTGCTGGGTAGAGCCATGATTTTGGACGAACTATCCCCTTTTGCTGCCGCGTACTTTGCCGTCATTGTGTTTATGCGTCGCGACTCTATTCTACCTGTAGCTGCAGCCATTATAGCTGGAAGTCTCTTTACTCCATTCCCTGGAGCTCTGGTTACTACTGCTGAGCTGATTATTTTCTTTCTAGTTTATAAAGGGTTGGAAAGTTATGAACGAATAGATTTATCCTATGCACCACTTATGGTGTTCGTGTCTTCGTTTATGGTTGGTTTGTTCCAAATCGTTATTGGACCTTCTCTTTCTTGGTATCCGCTTATGATGATAACACTAGATGCTTTACTGGGTTTTGTGCTCACACTGGTGTTCATTCAAGCGCTGCCTCTACTAACCTATAAGCAAAAGAGTAGAGCGCTCAGGAACGAGGAGATTCTATGCCTTATTATCTTACTTGCCTCAGTAATGACGGGCCTTGTAGGTTGGACCCTTAATGGTTTGTCTTTGGAGCATATATTGTCACGATATTTGATTCTACTCTTCGCCATGGCAGGGGGGGCTCCTCTTGGGGCTGCTGTTGGGGTGGTGACCGGATTGATTCTCAGTTTGGCGGATATTAGTGCTATCTATCAGATGAGCCTGCTTGCTTTTTCAGGAATGCTAGCGGGAATGATGCAGGGTGGTCGAAAAGGTGCAGTATCTATCGGGATGTTACTGGGATCCACGATCCTTTCCGTCTATTTTACGGGTCCGGGTGATATGATGGCCTCAACATGGGAAACCTGCGTAGCGGTAGTGCTATTTGTTATAACGCCTAAGGCGATGATATCTGCCATTGCTAAATATGTTCCGGGCACATCAGATCATATCCGATCTCAACACGAATATGCGCGAAGGGTCAGGGATTTAACGGCAGAACGGGTGACGCAATTCTCACAGGTGTTCCAGCAGCTGTCGAGCAGCTTTGGGCAGATTCCACGTGCCGGAGAAGTAGGAAAATCAGACCGTGAGATGGAGGATTTCATGAGTACGGTGACAGAGGGCGCCTGTGCAGGATGTATTCGGCGTTCCCACTGCTGGGATGCAAAATTCTATCAGACGTATAGATACATGACAGATATGATGACTACTGTTGAGGAATGCCCTGATATTACGGCAGCTCAGCTGCCTCCGGAATGGAGCCGGATTTGCGGTAAAACTGGCGAAGTGCTTGAAGTCATGAAAGGACAATATGATCTTTACCAACATGATATGCGGTGGAAAAGACAAATATACGATAGTCGTCAATTTGTTGCCGAGCAGTTATCGGGCGTGTCACAGGTTATGGAGGACCTAGCGCGTGAAATAAAACGTGAGGGACAGGCTATGTATCGTCAGGAAGCTCAAATCCGTGAGACATTGGAGAAATTAGGGCTGTCTATTCATAGCATCGAAATCCTAAGTTTAGATCCTGGGCGTGTAGAAATAGAGGTGGTGCATGCCTATACTCGTGGTTTTGATGAATGCCGTAAAATGATCGCTCCGCTCCTTTCTGACATTCTAGATGAGAATATTGCTGTCATGAGCGAGACGGCAGTCCATCCTCGGGAAGGTTTGTCGATGGTTACCTTTGGTTCAGCCAAAGCCTTTGAGATAAACACAGGAGTGGCCGTTGTTTCTAAAGGCGGAGATATGTTATCTGGCGATAGCTTCAGTACCGTAGAGCTTGGAAACGGCACCTTTGCAGTATCCATTAGCGATGGAATGGGAAATGGTGAGCGGGCGAGAATGGAGAGTAGTGCCGCCCTCGGTATGTTAGAAAAGCTACTGCAATCCGGTATGGATGAGAAGCTGGCTGTAAAGTCGGTAAACTCTATTCTCTTATTACGTTCTCCTGACGAGTTCTATGCTACCGTTGACATGGCTTTAATCGATCAGTATTCCGCACAGACAACTTTTATGAAGATTGCTTCTGCACCGAGCTTTATCCGGAGGGGGAGTGAGGTCATTCCAATAACCTCTAGCAATCTGCCTATAGGAATCATTAAAGATATCGATGTGGATCTGATTAGCATGCAGCTTCGGGCGGGTGATATTTTGATTATGATGACGGATGGTATTTATGATGCGCCTGGATATGCCGTTAATAAGGAGATATGGATGAAACGGTTGATCCAAGAGCTCGAAGGGGACGATCCTCAGGATTTGGCAGATGGCTTGTTAGATAAGGTAATCCGTTATCAGGGCAATGAGATCCATGATGACATGACGATTGTCGTCAGTCGTGTAGATCATTTTCACCCAGAGTGGTCCAGCCTGCACATGCCTGGTGTCGGCCGAATGGAGCGTCCTCGAACGGTGAGTTAGGAATTTTCTCGGTTTAGGCTTAGGTTTTATGTTTGGTACGCGCGAAGCGCCGTATTGCTTGTGTGTTTAAGCACGCACGAAGTGTCGTGTTGCCTATATATTTGCAGTGCGCACAATGCGCCGTGCTGCTATAGGAGGTTTAAGTACGCGCGAAGCGTCGTGCGTGCTTGGAAGTCGGGGCGAGTCTGTGATGTGTAACTCGCCGGCCTCTACTATTTACGTTTCAAAGGTTCGCTGACTTTGGAGCGTAATTTTTTAGATCTAAACTGTTTACTAGTGAAGGTACGGAACGGAGAGAAAGTTTGGAGCTGCAGAAGCGGAGCGTTCGCCTTTATTATTTGATTTCAACCGCAGAGGGCGGTTTTAATAGAGAAATCAAATAATAACAGCGATCGAAAGCCCAAACATTTCTCGCAGTTCCCCTATTCACTATCCCCGTAGTTCAGATCGCAAATTTCCCCAACAAAAGCGACCGTTTGAAATCTCTCATTTCTGGATATGCTAGAAACAGAGGTTCAAACAAAGGGGGAGTTGAGGGTTATGAAGCAAATTATGCTCATTACTGACGGTTGTTCGAATGTAGGAGAAAGTCCGGTGTTGGCAGCGGCGCATGCCCTGCAGGAGGGAATCACCGTAAATGTGGTTGGTGTAGTTGATTATGGTACGATCGGCGAACTCGGAAGCCGGGAGATTGCCGACATTGCCAAGGCCGGGGGAGGCCTTAGCCGAATAGTCGGAACGCCACAACTGGCGCAGACGATTCAGATGATGACACGCAAGACCGTGGTTCAGACGATCCAGCAGGCGGTTAATAAAGAGGTAAAAAAGATACTAGGCGATGGCTCACTGGATCAGCTACCTCCTGTTCAACGTTCACAGGTTGTTACAGTTGTAGATGAACTGACAGAAACAACACCGCTGCGTATTGCACTTCTTATTGATGCCAGTGCTAGTATGAAACCTAAATTGGGTGCTGTGGAAGATGCTATCCGCGATTTGGCGCTTAGTTTGGAAGCACGGGAAGGTAAAAGTGAGATCGCTGTGTTCCATTATCCTGGAAATAACAGCAGTGAAGATGCTAAGCTTGATCTAGATTGGACCCATGACATGTCAGGTATTCGTACGTTATTCTCTAAATTGCACATGAGAGGCGCGACACCGACGGGTCCAGCTATTTTCAAGGTGCTTGAACATTATCGTTATGATACACTGGATGAACATCGTGGACGCCGACTAAGGGATGACCACGACGAAAGAGAAGGGATGATTGGTGGGTATGTCGTCTAATCCGTCCTATCCTACTGGTACCTTAATTAACGGCAAATGGCGGGGTAACCGTTATGTCGTTGAGCGGATGCTGGGAAGGGGCGCGAACGGAACCGTATATCTTGTGCAAAGAGAAGGCAGACGGGAAAGGTACGCGCTAAAAATCGGATACGATACACTTGAACTTCAATCGGAGATCAATGTACTAACCTCGCTGCAATCACGGCGAAAGCGGAATGAACATCGTGCTCGTCGTGAGAATCCATTGTCTTCTTATTTTTTGGAAGCGGATGATTTTGCGAATGGGGATAATGTCCCCTTCTATGTAATGAGGTATGTTGAAGGCAAACCTCTGCATCATTTTTTATCGAAAAATGGTCCCGACTGGTTAGGCCTGGTAGGGCTTGGTCTGCTTGATAAGCTGTGCACACTGCATGAATGCGGTTTTGTGTTCGGGGATTTGAAGCCGGAGAACGTCATGGTATCAAAATACGGCGAAGTGGAACTGATCGACTTTGGGGGCACAAGTCCTATTGGTCGCAGTGTGAAGCAGTTTACCGAATGGCATGACCGTGGCTTTTGGAATGCAGGCAGCCGTACGAGTGATGAGGGTTATGATCTATTCGCTTTTGCCGTACTGTGCCTCCGTCTTTTGAATGAAGAGGGGCTCAAGAAAGCTGCGCTACAGCTTCCGCAGACAAGAAGTGTAGATGAGCTGTTTAAGCTGGCTAGAAATCTACCCGACAAGAAACTATCCTCTTGGATTTGTTTAGCGTTAAAAGGAGGTTTCTCCGGTTCCGCAGATGCTACAGAGCTCTGGCGAAACCATATTTATAATTCGCGTAGAAAGCGTCCTGATAGTATGGACACACCTCGCTGGCTCAAAAATGCTTTTGGGTTATCCTTGTTTGTACTTGCCTTTACAATTTATTGGGTATTTCGGTTTTGAACTTATACATATAGTTAGAGAGAAGGGGGGCCGCATATGGAGCAAATGAATGGACTGGTGGAGTCAGTATTGGAGTCAGCAGCCGAGCACGAGCTGTGGGCGCCCCATGACACCATTGTAGTCGCAGTTTCCGGCGGCCCGGATTCTGTGGCTCTTTTGCATGTTCTGCATGAAATAGCTTCAAACGTTATGCCACTTACCTTAATATGCGCTCATGTGAATCACGGATTTAGAGCGGAGTCTAAGGAAGAGGCAGAGCTAGTACGTGGTATGGCTGGACAATTGGGACTGCCCTTTGAGTTGGCAGAATTCGATATTCCCTCTTTGGCTAAAGAGAGTGGACTCGGTCCTGAGGGGACAGCACGAGAGAAGCGATACGAATTCCTGATTGATACCGCACATCGTTACGGGGCGCGCTCCGTTGCTCTGGCTCATCATGCGGATGATCAGGCAGAAACGGTGATTATGCGTCTATTGCGAGGAAGCGGTTTATCGGGGCTGTCCGGTATCAAGTGGAAAAGAACAGAAAAAAAGGTGGAACTCATTCGTCCATTCCTACGTATTAACAAAACGGCTCTTCTTGGGTTATGTCAGAATGAAGGTTTCACCTATGCCGAGGATGCCACTAATCTGCTGACGAAATACAAGCGGAATGCTGTTCGATTGGAAGTTCTCCCTTTTCTGGAAAGGTATAACGGCAGAGTGAGGCAGTCACTTGTGCAGCTTGCGGAAATTGCAGGAGCTGAAGATGAATATATGGAGGCATCTGCGGTAAAATGCTTTGAGGAGCTGGTTTCGGAAGGGGAAGGGAAATATACCTTTAACAGAGCTTCATTTGCGGCCATACCCTCCGCTTTACAACGGCGTTTGATTAAACTAATATTAAATTATCTGTCGGCGGATCTATCTGCCCTTGATTTCTCCAAGATTGAATCTGTACGTCGGGGAACGCTGCAGAGCTATCCCACCACCTGGAGTTTGGATTTAGGTGGAGGCCTGACTTGTGTGCGGCAATATGATATCATCTTGTTCTCGTCCAAGCCCGCGCAGCAACAGGCAAGCTATACATATCGTCTGTTTTTACCGGATTCCGAGCTTAAGCTGGAGGAAATAGGTAAGGTGATGTCGATGGCGGTGCTGGAGAGAGAAAACTTTTTTGTACAGGGGGAGGATTATGGGAAGATGTCGGCTTGGTTTGACCGTGATGAACTGGTCTTTCCACTAACGATTCGTTCCCGATTGCCTGGAGATACCATAAGAGTCATGGGATTAAACGGAAGCAAAAAGGTAAAAGATATTTATATTGATGATAAAATACCTGCTGCTGAACGCTCAATGATCCCCCTCGTTTGTGATGGTTTGGGCAAAATCGTCTGGATTCCGGGCGTAAGACGCTCGATGCATGCCGCAGTAGGGCGGCAAACGACCTCGGTACTTCTATTGTCTCTAGCAGAGCTGGATGACCGTGAAGAAACGTAATGGTCGAAGTAAGTCTTTCATAGTATAACTTAGGAGGTTTCGCAAGTTGCAAAATGATATTCAAGAAGTCTTGATCACCGAAGAGGAACTTCAGCAGAAAATTAAGGAGCTCGGTCGAACACTGAGCGAAGAATACGCAGGACGTACCCCTTTAGTCATTTGTGTACTAAAAGGCGCGTTTATATTTATGGCAGATCTGGTTAAAGCCATTACAGTACCTGTTGAGATGGATTTCATGGCAGTGTCTAGCTATGGAGCATCCACTAAGTCTTCTGGTGTTGTCAAAATTATTAAGGATTTAGATGTATCGGTAGAAGGCCGCGATATCTTGATCGTTGAAGATATTATTGACAGTGGCCTTACGCTCAGCTATTTGATTGAGCTGCTCCGCAACCGCAATGCTGCTTCTATCGATGTGGTTACCTTGTTTGATAAGCCCTCAGGTCGTACGGTTAATCTGGAAGCCAGATATACAGGCTTCGTGTTGCCAGACGAATTTGTAGTTGGCTACGGATTGGATTATGCCGAGCGGTATCGGAACCTCCCATATGTTGGAGTACTGAAGCCTGAGATTTATTCCAATTGAACTATTGATTGCCTTGATCATACGGATCGGGCACCCTTGGCTTCCTTTATTTGAGGTGTCCCAAGAGGCTATGGTACAATAACTTGAGTGTTGCGAGAGGAGGTAGGGGATGAATCGGTTCATCCGGAATTCTGGTTTTTATTTGATTTTATTTTTAGTCGTGGTGGGTATTGTCCAGTTTGTGAGCAATGGAAATGAAGCCGCCGATTTCCCTAGATACGACGAGTTACGGCAGGAGATCAAGAGCAACAATGTGAAGGATTTGACGGTTCAGTTTGAGGGTAATGCCTTTTTAGTTACAGGCGAATACAGAGAGTTGCCTGCCGATACTAAATCGAAAAGCTTCTCCACATATATTCCTCCAACAGATGCTGCTATTAATGAACTGATTGAAGCCAGTGATGTTAATGGGATTCAATTAACTCAGAAGAAAATGGAAGGTACCAGCATTTGGCTGACATTCCTTTCTTCTATTATCCCGCTAGTCATTATGTTCATCTTGTTCTTCTTCCTGTTTAACCAGGCGCAAGGTGGCGGCGGTAAAGTCATGAATTTCGGCAAGAGCAAGGCTCGGTTATATAATGAAGAGAAGAAGAAAATCAGCTTCGAGGATGTTGCAGGAGCGGACGAAGAGAAGCAAGAGCTTGTCGAAGTCGTTGAGTTCCTGAAAGATCCGCGCAAATTTGCAGCTGTCGGTGCACGTATCCCTAAAGGCGTACTGCTTGTAGGCCCTCCGGGAACAGGTAAAACATTGCTTGCACGTGCAGTAGCAGGTGAAGCTGGCGTTCCTTTCTTCAGTATTTCCGGTTCCGATTTTGTAGAAATGTTCGTGGGTGTCGGTGCTTCTCGGGTACGTGATTTGTTCGAGAACGCCAAGAAGAACGCGCCATGTATTATCTTCATTGATGAAATTGATGCTGTGGGTCGTCAACGCGGCGCCGGACTCGGCGGCGGACATGACGAACGCGAACAAACACTTAACCAATTGCTGGTTGAGATGGATGGATTCGGTGGTAACGAAGGCATTATTATTGTTGCGGCAACTAACCGCGCTGATATACTTGATCCTGCATTACTTCGTCCAGGACGTTTTGACCGTCAAATTACGGTTGACCGCCCTGACGTAAAAGGTCGTGAAGCTGTACTTAAGGTTCACGCTCGTAACAAGCCGCTTACGAAAGATGTAAGACTGGATGTTGTCGCTAAACGCACAACTGGATTCACGGGTGCTGATCTAGAGAATCTGCTAAATGAGGCAGCATTGCTAGCTGCACGTCGTAACCGCAAGGATATTTCCATGATTGAAGTGGATGAAGCCATTGACCGTGTTATCGTAGGTACTGAGAAACGCAGCCGTGTGATCAGTGACCGTGAGAAACGCATTGTAGCTTACCATGAAGCAGGTCATACTATAGCTGGTTATTTCCTTGAGCATGCCGATATGGTGCATAAAGTTACAATTATCCCACGCGGACGTGCCGGCGGATATGTTATTATGCTTCCGAAGGAAGATCGGATGATCGTTACCAAGCAGGAGCTTTTGGATAAGGTTACTGGATTACTTGGTGGACGTGTTGCCGAAGAGTTGTTTATTGGTGAGATCGGTACGGGCGCATACAGTGACTTCCAACAGGCTACGCGCATCGTGCGTGCCATGATCATGGAGTACGGTATGAGCGATAAGCTTGGACCTATGCAGTTCGGTTCTTCTCAAGGCCAAGTATTCTTGGGTCGTGATATTGGGCATGAGCAGAATTATAGTGATTCCATTGCTTATGAGATTGATCAAGAAATGCAGAACTTTATTACTTCGAGCTACGAACGTTGTAAAGAACTGTTGCTCAAACACTCTAAAGAAATGCACCTGATTGCCAATACGTTACTTGAGAAGGAAACACTTGAGCTTGATCAGATTAAAGAGCTGATTGAACAAGGATTCCTTTCTGAAGATGGTAAGGCTGAGGGTGGTGAAGGCGTTGCGCTTGAAGTTGGCGAACCTGTCATTGATAATATCGGTGATGTGCGTGTCCGCATTCAAGGCAAGTCTGAAGATACTGATTCCACGCCTCCGAACTTATCAAAGGAAATCCCGAACAAACCTGAATCTGAGGGTAATGACGGATCTGATGATGACAATAAAGGCGGCGGAACTAGCCTTACCTAAGCAGGATCACTATTCATATGATGTAAATTTATCCGGAGAACGTAACTGTTCTCCGGATTTTTTGTTTTAATTTTTAAATGATTCTATGCCTTAAAGCCTGTCCAGTTACATTGACAGGGGCTGGAACGTTGTGTACATTAGTGATTAATATTACTTACTATTAACATCAGCTTATTCATTTTTTCAGATGATGGCTCATGCCATTTGATAACATCGCGCCGGCGTAAAGCCGCGAAGATTTAAGGGGGAGAACAATCGGTGGAAGCTCTGGCACTTGAGCGTAAGCAGGAACAGAATCGAGAACTTCGTATACGTCTTGAACAGCTTAAGAAGGAAAGAAACGCAATCATTTTAGCTCATTATTATCAACGTGATGAAATTCAGGAGGTTGCCGATTTCCGGGGAGACTCTTTTTTACTCGCTCAGAAGGCTGCAGAGACTGATGCAGAGGTTATCGTATTCTGCGGTGTTCATTTTATGGGGGAAAGTGCTAAAATTCTGGCTCCAAACAAAACAGTCCTTATTCCTGATGAACGTGCAGGCTGCCCAATGGCTGATATGGTCAATGTAGACGGTTTGCGTAAGCTTAAAGCGCAACATCCAAATGCTAAAGTGGTGACTTATATCAACTCGTCTGCAGAGATTAAAGCTGAAACTGATATCTGTTGTACCTCTGCCAATGCCGTGAAAGTAATCGAATCCCTCGATGCTGAAGAAATTATCTGGGTACCCGATAAGAATCTTGGTCAATACGTACAAGATCAGACCGGCAAAAAACTGATTATCTGGGAAGGCTATTGCAACACTCACGATATGTTGACTGTTAAAGATGTAGTAGAAATGAGAGCAAAGTACCCAGAAGCAGAATTTGTAGTTCATCCAGAATGTCGTCCGGAAGTAGTGGCCATGGGTGATTATGTAGGTAGTACTACATCCATTCTCGAGTATTGCCGGAAATCGGACCGTAAGCAATTTATCGTTGGAACTGAGGATGGTACAGGATATCAGCTTCGTAAAGATAGTCCGGATAAAGAATTCCATTTTGCTACAAAATTTCTTGTTTGTCCTAATATGAAAGTTAACAATCTAAAAAAACTGGTGAAATGCCTGGAGACGATGAAGCCACAAATCTATGTACCGCCTGCTGTCGCCGACAAAGCCAGAACTTCCCTAGAGCGCATGCTACAAGTCCGGTAGTATGCGCTACTCTTTCGTTGAAACAGGTGAAACGCGGTCATGATTCCACAATATTTGGTTGATTTTGATCTTCGGGATATTCCTAAAGTAAAGACAGATTGTATTGTTATCGGTTCAGGGATTGCCGGATTGTTCACGGCTATTAAAGCTAGTGAAGATCGGCGTGTCATTATGATCACAAAGAAATCAGTAATGGAGAGTAATACTCGCTATGCACAGGGGGGGATCGCAGCTGTAATAGCTGAGGACGATTCCCCTGCCTACCACCGGCAGGATACATTAATGGCTGGAGCAGGTCTTTGCTCATCCACGGCTGTCGATGCACTTGTTAATGAAGGGCCAGATAGAGTTCATGAGCTAATTCGTTTAGGCACTCTTTTTGATAAGGAAAATGGGGTACTGGCTTTGACGCAGGAAGGAGCGCATAGCCACCGTCGTATTTTGCATGCTAATGGAGATGCTACAGGTTATGAGATTGTTCGTGCCTTGGCTGAACAGGTAGCTGAACATGAGAACATTGAGGTGTGGGATGATCATTATGTCATTGATCTCATCACTGAAGGTGGAGAATGTGTAGGCGCATTGTTGCAGCGTTCCGGCGGTGGACGGTTATTCCTGCAAGGGGATGCGACTATTTTGTGCTCTGGTGGAGCAGGACAATTATTTAGATACACTACCAACCCTGAAGTAGCTACAGGCGATGGGGTAGCCATTGCTTATCGAGCCGGCGCTCATCTACGAGATATGGAATTTATTCAATTTCATCCTACAGCATTGAGTTATCCTGGAGCTCCTAGATTCCTAATCTCCGAAGCAGTCCGTGGGGAAGGAGCAGTATTGCGTAATATTAATGGAGAGCGGTTCATGGAGCGGTATCATGAACTACTTGAGCTAGCCCCACGAGATATTGTAGCTCGGGCTATTGTAAGTGAAATGGAGCTTACAAAGTCAACGTTTGTCTATTTGGATATTACGCATGAATCCCCAGAAATGGTGAAGCATCGTTTCCCTACAATACATGAGACATGTATGGGCTATGGACTGGATATTACAAGTGATTGGATTCCAGTGGCTCCAGCTGCGCATTATATGATGGGGGGCATTAAGACCGATCTGAATGGGGAAAGTACGATTCCTCGCTTGTTTGCTTGCGGGGAGGTTTCTTCCACAGGCGTACATGGGGCTAATCGATTAGCAAGCAATTCATTATCGGAAGCAGTTGTTTTTGGGCATCGTATTATTGAGCGGATTCGCAAATTATCCCCGCTTGGACGGGATGTTTTATCAGTTAGTAGCAACGAAGGGCGTGTTGATTCGCCAACTCAAGCTATTGTGGAACGCCGTTTGAAGCTACAAAAGGTAATGGTTCGATATGCTGGATTACGACGTAATGAAGAGACCTTGTCTAAGGGAATAGAAGAATTGAAACGGCAGCTACCCATCTTTGGATCCGTATTGACTAAACGCGAGGAATACGAGTTCGCTAATATGCTGACCTGCTGTTTGCTCGTGACAGAGTCTGCTCTAGCACGGGAAGAGAGTCGCGGGGCACATTACCGTGAGGATTACCCGCAGCGAAGTGATGATCAGTGGCGCAAGCACCTGCTTCAAATTCGCGATCTGGGAATAGTGGAGGAATTAAGCGATGATGTTTAATGGTTACAATGAAGAACTAGTACAATCCATCAAGGCTTGGCTGCGGGAAGATGTTGGTTCCGGGGATGTAACAACACAGATGACGATACCTGTTGGCCATGAATCTAAAGGGATTATCCATGCTAAAGAAGATGGCGTAATTTGTGGTATCCCGATTGCAGAGCTGGTTTTTGAAATTGTTGATCCTACGCTTAGCTTTACAGCCCTTGTAGAAGAAGGTCAAGCAGTGACAAAAGGGACTGTAATTATTGAGGTGGAGGGAAGCACACACGCAATTCTTACAGGTGAACGGCTTGCACTCAACCTGATGCAGCGTCTTTCGGGTGTTGCATCACGTACGGCTTCTTTCGTACAGGTGCTCGATGGATTACCGACTCGTCTAGTAGATACACGGAAGACTACACCAGGACATCGTATGCTGGAAAAATATGCGGTTCGTGTTGGTGGAGGCTTTAATCATCGCTTTGGCCTATATGATGCGGTTATGATCAAGGACAATCATATCAAAGGTGCAGGTGGTATTAGGCAGGCAGTAGGTCGTGCGCGGAAGAACATTCCACATACGATGAGCATTGAAGTAGAGACTGAGAACTTAGAGCAAGTCGAAGAGGCGCTGGCAGCAGGTGCTGATATTATTATGCTTGATAATATGTCTAACGAGATGATGAAGCAAGCGGTGGCTAGGATTAAAGCTAAAGCTCCACATGTCAAGACAGAGGCCTCCGGCAATGTTTCGTTAGAAACGGTTCGTGGGATCGCAGAAACAGGTGTGGATGTGATTTCTGTAGGACGCCTTACGTACTCCTTCTCCAGTCTGGATATTAGTCTAGACCTTAATGCCAAGAAGGAAGGGTCCTCATCATGATGCTTGCTGTAGATATCGGTAATACCAATATTGTTCTCGGTGTATACAGAAAGCGCGAATTGTTGCATCATTTTCGGCTAAGTACTGCGCGCCAATCCACCGTGGATGAATATGGAGTGCTGATACACAATCTTTTTCAGATGTCAGGGATCTCTGTCAAAGATGTGGAAGGTGTAATTATATCCTCGGTAGTTCCACCTCTGGTTAAGACTATCGTGGATATGTGTATAAAGTATATAGGCAAAGATCCGTTACTCGTAGGACCAGGGATAAAAACGGGGCTTAATCTTCGCTATGAGAATCCGCGTGAGATTGGCGCAGACCGGATTGTTAATGCTGTGGCTGCGATTGAACAATATAAATGTCCGCTTGTTGTTGTTGATTTTGGTACGGCTACGACCTTCGACTGTATCGATGCAGGGGCTAATTATCTCGGAGGAGCGATTGTCCCGGGTCTTGGCATTTCTACAGAAGCCTTATACCAGCGAGCATCGAAACTGCCTCGAATTGAGTTGGAGAAGCCTAAAAAGGTTATCGGACGGAATACGGTTCACGCTATGCAGGCTGGTATTATTTTTGGGTATGCAGGCCAAGTGGAGGGGATTGTTAAGCGTATCAAAATCGAGATGAACGCTCCGGAACTGAAGGTTATTTCTACTGGAGGCCTCGCTTCGTTAATTGCGGGGGAGACGGATTGTATCGACGAAGTAAATCCTATGTTAACACTAGAAGGATTACGAATTATTTATGACCGTAACCAATAAAGATAAAGAAGCCTAAAGGGCGAAGAGATAGGAGGGCCATGCACCCAATGGAAAAAAAGAAGGATCGACTTATCCGTGGAACGGCTATGAATGGTAAAGTGAGAGCGTTTGCTGTCCGCACAACAGAATTGGTCGAGGAATTGCGGCGCAGACATGATACGTATCCAACGGCTACAGCCGCACTTGGACGTACAGTTACCGCTGCAGCCATGATGGGCGCTATGCTCAAAGGAAGAGAGAAGCTATGTATCATGGTCAAAGGGGATGGACCGATCGGACAAATCGTTGCGGAGTCCAATGCGTTGGGAGAAGTGTGCGGTTATGTACACCATCCTCACATTCACTTACCTAGCAATAGTATGGGCAAATTGGATGTGGCTGGAGCGGTAGGAACTGAAGGGTTCATTGATATTATAAAGGATTTAGGCTTGAAGGAACCTTATCGGGGTAGTATTCCTATCATCTCCGGAGAACTTGCGGAAGATTTCACTTATTATTTCGCTGTTTCTGAACAAACCCCAGCTGCAGTTGGCTTAGGTGTATTAGTGGATACCGATGAGTCAGTGATTGTAGCCGGAGGGTTTATCGTGCAGCTTCTTCCAGGACTGACGGATGCGGATATTACGGAGATCGAAAAAGCCTTAGGGGCTATGCCTTCCGTGACAACACTTCTTGATCAGGGTCTAGAGCCAGAAGAAATGCTGCGTTTTCTTTTGCCGGATGCGGTAGTTATGGATGAACTGGATATTAACTTTGCTTGTCAATGTTCGCGTGAGCGGGTAGAGCAGACATTGGTTAGCTTAGGGCAAGACGAACTGGAGAGATTAATTGCAGAAGATGAGCAGGCTGAAGTTGTATGTCATTTTTGCAACGAGGTTTATGTTTTTAATAAGGACGAATTACAGGTCATTTTAGAACAAGCGAAATCGTAGGGCATGGGATGATGACGAGACAGGAACGTGCACTTCGCAATACGGTTGTTATTCTGGCTGTTGCAACTTTAATGCTCGGGGGTCTATTGTTCTGGAGCTTACGCGCCATGGCTCTTCTAAAAGGGGATACAACAGAAAACGAAACACCGGATGCAGCGACTGCAGGCGGGCAACCGATAACAGATAAGCAGTGGATGGATGAGCTCAAAAAAAAGCATGGCCACGAAGTGCTGGTTGGAATGATCAATCATATTGTTGTGGAGATGGAAGCAAAGGCGCTGGGGATTACCGTGACCGGCGATGAGGTTGAGCGAGAACTTGCACGAACTATGGTTGGATACGGATCGGAAGAACAGTATTATGCACAAATGCAGTCTCAGCTGGGCCTATCTCGTCAGGAAGTGTTCGCAGAAACGGCTTATCGTCTGACCTTACAAGCAATAGCCACTGATGGTATTACGATTAAGGAAGCAGATATCGATACTTATTTAGACCAAAACGCTGAGCGCTTCACTCCCAAAAGGGAATTGGAACTCTCCATAATTAAGGTTTCATCTTATGGTGAAGGCGAGCAAGTAATGGATCGCTTGGAGCAGGGCGAGGATTTTGCTGATTTAGCTAAGGAAGTGTCCATTGATGCAGAGAGTCGGCAGCAAGGAGGCCGCTTGGGCAAAGTAGAGGAAGACGATCCTTTTTGGCCTGAGGGACTGCTTAAGACTGCTGCTAGTTTGGATGAGGGTGATATAGCGGGGCCGATTCAGGCGGAGAACGACTTCGCTATCATTCGACTAGAGAGTATTCACACACAAAATATTCCGGACCAAAAGGAAATTCGGGCACTGATACGTCAAGAGCTGGCGTTGGAGCAAGCCCCCCCTTTACAGCAAGTAGAGAGTGATTTACGCACGAAATATGATGTGGCAATAAATATTGACAACAGCTTGCAAGATTGATAATATGATATTAACGTAAAACCTACCGTTTTAGTCGGAAATAACTACGGTGATCCAATATCTACACCCCTTTATTAGCAGTTTTTATTGCATAGGGACCCACATACAGAAGAGTAAAGTCACAATTTACGTTCTTATATCGCATTTATCATTCTAAGGAGGTTTTTGCTCATGGCTAAAGTCGTTAACAACGTAACAGAATTGATCGGAGGTACTCCACTCGTTCGTTTGAATCGTCTGGCACAGGAAGGCTCCGCAGATATTTATTTGAAATTGGAATATCAGAATCCGGGATCAAGCGTAAAAGACCGTATCGCAATCAGCATCGTTGAAGAAGCTGAACGTGAAGGTCTACTGAAGCCTGGAGGTACAATTGTAGAAGCAACTAGTGGTAACACTGGTATTGGCTTGGCACTTGTAGCTGCGGCTAAAGGTTATAAGGCAGTTATTGTAATGCCGGAAACCATGAGCTTGGAACGCCGTAATCTACTTCGTGCATACGGAGCAGAATTAGTTCTGACTCCAGGATCGGAAGGCATGAATGGTGCGGTTAAGAAAGCGGAAGAAATTCTGAAAGAGAACCCAAGCTATTTCCCATCGGAGCAATTCAAGAATAAAGCGAACGTGAAGATCCACCGTGAGACCACTGGACCTGAAATCGTTGAAGCTATTGAGTCCATCGGTGGCCCACTGGATGCTTTTATTGCAGGTATCGGAACAGGTGGAACAATCACGGGTGCAGGTGAAGTGCTGAAGAGCAAATATCCTGATGTGAAGATCTATGCTGTGGAACCTGCTGCTTCTCCAATCTTGGCAGGAGGCAAACCAGGCCCTCACAAAATTCAGGGTATCGGAGCAAACTTCATTCCTGAAATCCTGAACCAGGATATTTATGATGAGATCATCCATGTTGAGAACGATGAAGCATTCGAAACTGCACGCCGTGTAGCTAAAGAAGAAGGCGTCTTGTCTGGGATTTCTTCCGGTGCAGCAGTATTTGCAGCACTTAAGGTTGCTAAAGACCTCGGTCCTGGCAAGAAGGTAGTTGTCATCATCCCAAGTAATGGTGAACGTTACCTGAGCACACCACTTTACAATTTCGAAGCGTAATTGTTTGCAATAACGTAATTTATAAGAGTCTTCATACCACTTTTCTGGTGGTGATGGAGACTCTTTTCGTTGATTATATGGGCAAAACGTTCTGTGGATATATGACGACCTAGACGTGTTAATTTAATATTTTTGAAAAATGCTAAGGTTTTTACCGAAGACTCAAAAGCCATATTAATTTCCTATAGCTGGGGGCTTTTCAATAATGCCTTAAGTACAGTATACTGACAGGCAATATACTACTGATGATTAATAATAAGTAATTGCTAGATAAAACTAAGCGAATGCTCACGAAGCAAGTTTTATTGCGATGTAAGTTCAGAGAAGTATTTGCTTCATAAAACTTTTTAGGAGGATGGCTTTGGAAATCATAACGACATGGCATGAGTGGGAACAATGGGCAGCTGAAGACTGGACCATGTTCCCCTTGATTATAAAATCACCCAAGTGCTCGGGGGAATTGCCCGCATCTTGGGAGGAGGCCTGGGAACTAGCTTCCGAATACTCCGTTGTGTTGGAGAGTGGCAAGGGTGGCCGCTATACGTACTTAGGTTTAAATCCTGTATCAATATTAAAGGGCAAGGGAGAAAGCGCCGAGGTGTTTAGCCTTTCTCCTGAATCATTGGGTCATACAGCCGATGAGGGTTCACATGAGACTACAACGCTGCTAGGTCAGCCGCTAGAGCTGCTGCAGCAATGGATGTCAGGCTTCACCTCGCCAAGTCTAAACGTTCAGGGCATTCCTCCATTTACCGGCGGGTGTATTGGATTTCTAGGGTACGATGTGGTTCGCTCATTGGAGCGTTTACCGTCTCTTGCACAAGATGATCCCGGTTTTCCTGATTATCTCTTTATGAGGATGGATGAGGTATGGATTTATGATCACGAAGAGCATGTGCTTTATTGTGCTGTTCACGTCCCGGTTCCAGCAGAATGTGGGATGGAGGATTTGCAGAACCTTTATCTCGGTGCTATAGAACAGGCTGGGCGAATGGTAGAGCAGTGGCAGTTGGTATCCACTGCTTCGGGATTGAACGAAGAGGTCAAAGGTAGCATTGAGACCTTCACAGATTCATCAGGAGAGTGGCCGGGTATGACCTCGGCCTTCTCGCCTGAGAAGTTCCAGCAGGCCGTGCTGGACGTTCAGGAATACATCCGCCAAGGCGATGTATTTCAAGTGAACCTCTCGCTGCGCCAGGAGGCGCAGCTGAAGTCCTCGCCGGAGGATGTTTACGAATGGCTACGCAAGCTCAATCCGTCCCCGTACATGGGGCTCTTGCGGTCGCCCGGCTTCGCGCTATCCAGCGCTTCACCGGAGCTGCTCGTCAAGCTGCACGGGGACAAAGTGAGCGCACGGCCAATCGCCGGCACCCGGCGCCGAGGCCTGACTCCCGCGGAGGATGCCGCCATGGAGGCAGAGCTTCGCGGGAGCGAAAAAGAGATCGCCGAGCATATTATGCTTGTCGATCTGGAGCGCAACGACATCGGGCGTGTCGCTGCATATGGTTCCGTCAGCGTGCCTGAGCTGATGACGGTGGAGCGCTACTCTCATGTGATGCATCTCGTTTCGCAGGTAGAGGGCCAGGTGGCACCGGATAAGGATGCTTATGCTGTAATTGCAGCATTGTTCCCAGGGGGAACGATTACAGGCGCGCCCAAAGTAAGGACAATGGAAATCATTGAAGAGCTGGAGCCGGTCCGGCGTGGGCCGTATACAGGATCGATGGGCTTTATTGACTATAACGGAAATATGGAATTAAATATTATTATTAGAACACTGGCTGTAAAGGATGGGGTCGGATATATTCAGACAGGTGCGGGCATCGTGATCGACTCTGATCCATACCGTGAATACCGTGAATGCCACAATAAAGCCAAAGCGGTAGTGAAGGCAGTACTCTGTAGTGAGTTACAGCAGGAATCCCAAACTACCAGCGGCGCCGAAGGGGGAGAAACACTGTGATCTTGGTCATCGATAATTATGATTCCTTTACGTATAACCTCGTACAGTATTTGGGTGAACTTGGGGAAGAGGTTAAAGTACACCGCAACGATGAAATTACCATTGAAGAGATTGAAAGAATGGCTCCCGATCATATTTTAATTTCTCCAGGACCATGTACACCTAATGAAGCGGGGATCAGTTTGGAATTGTTACATCATTTCAAAGGTATTATTCCGATCTTCGGCGTATGCCTTGGGCATCAGGCGATAGGCCAAGCATTTGGTGGGAATGTTATTCGTGCAGAGCGTTTGATGCATGGAAAGACATCCCCGATTCATCATAAGGGCACGTCGGTTTTTGAAGGTCTGGAGTCTCCTTTTACAGCAACAAGATATCATTCTTTGATTGTAGAGCGCGCGAGTCTGCCGGATTGTCTGGAGATTACAGCGGAGACCGAAGAAGGGGAGATTATGGCACTGCGCCATAAAGAATACCCTATCGAAGGTGTGCAATTCCATCCGGAATCGATTATTACGGATCATGGTCATACGATGCTGCGTAATTTCTTGAAACGGAGAGCCGGAGAAACGGCATGAAATATATAGGATTTAACAATGGTGTCATTGATGCAAGACAAGCCGTGGTTTCCGCCCTGGATCACGGTTTTTTATACGGCATAGGATTGTTCGAGACCTTTCGGACGTATGGGGGAGTGCCTTTTCTGCTGGAGCGTCATTTGAAGCGTATGGCAGAGGGGTGCAAGGAGCTTGGTATTCCATTTGCGCAGGATGTTGAACAGCTGCAGGAGTGGATCCAGCGTGTTATGGACAAAAATGAATTAAAAGAAGCTTATATACGCTATACCGTGACCGCTGGTGAGGATATTCTCGGATTACCTGCGGGCGATTATTGCGAACCCAATCATTTGCTGTACATCAAAGCGCTGCCGAAAGTATCCGAAAAGATATATAGCGAAGGTAAAGACCTGCAACTGTTGTCCTTACGGCGTAACACTCCGGAGGGAGCAGTGCGATTCAAGTCTCTGCATTATATGAATAATATATTGGCTAAGCGTGAGCTTAGAGGTTATGCCTCTGCGGCGAATGGTGCTGAGGGACTGATGTTGACTGCACAAGAGGTCATAGCAGAGGGTATTGTCAGCAACATCTTTTTTATAAAAAACAATATTCTCCACACTCCAGATATCTCAACTGGGATTCTACCGGGAATTACCCGGGAAATGGTAATGGAGCTGGCTCGTAGTGCTGGAATTAGGGTAGAAGAGGGCGCATATCATTGGGAGCAGTTGAAAATAGCCGATGAAGTATTTCTTACCAATTCCGTACAAGAAATTGTCCCGGTCACAACGCTTTGGAAAAAAGATAAAAGATTTACCGTAGGCGATGGGCTTTGCGGCAGAATGACTTCGGATTTGATTTCATTCTATAGAGAAAGGACGGGAATATCGAAATGAGACCAGCTATATTCAAGCGGACATACCGCTGTGGAAATACTGATTTGGAATTGGGAAAACGAACGCTGATTATGGGCATCCTGAATGTAACCCCGGATTCTTTTTCAGATGGAGGACTTTGGGATGAGCCGGACAAAGCAGTAGAACATGCGCTACAAATGGCCGCAGACGGTGCTGATATTATAGATATTGGTGGAGAATCTACCCGTCCTGGGCATAAACCAGTGGGGCTTGAAGAGGAATTAGCTCGTGTATTGCCTGTCATCGAGAGTATTCATCGAGCGGCACCGCATATTCCGTTATCTATAGATACCTACAAAGCTGAAGTGGCACGCCAAGCTATTGCTGCTGGTGCTCATATCATTAATGATATATGGGGCTGTAAGGCTGATCGGGAAATGGCGGCAGTGGCAGCTGCAGCAGACTGTCCCATTATTTTGATGCATAACCGCCAGGATCGTGATTATACGAATTTAAGTGCGGATATGTCGGCAGACCTTAAGGAAAGTATTGATCTTGCTTTAGCCGCAGGAGTGAAGCCAGCCAATATCATCTTGGATCCAGGGATCGGCTTTGCGAAGGATTTTAATGAAAATTTGCAGGCGATGATGCTTTTGGACGGGTTGACTGAGTTTGGCTATCCACTGTTACTGGCGACTTCACGCAAAAAATTCATCCGGACCGTACTTGATTTGCCCGCTGATGATGTTGTGGAAGGTACTGCAGCTACAGTAGCCTTTGGTATTGCTCAGGGCTGCCAGATCGTACGAGTGCATGATGTGTCCCTAATAAAACGAACGGTCAAGATGTGTGATGCGATGTTGTATGCTGCACCTCCATTGGTGCGTGAATAAAGATATTTTATAAAAAGGGCGGGTTTAAAGATGGATAAAATGACACTGCATAGAATGGAATATTATGGATATCACGGTGTGTTTGAAGAGGAGCGTAAGCTGGGTCAACGTTTTTACATTGATTTGGAGCTAGAACTCGATCTACAGGGAGCGGGCCAGAACGATGATTTGAACCAAACCGTAAACTATGCTGAGGTGCATGAACTGGTCAAAAACATTGTCGAAATAAAGTCCTTTAAGTTAATTGAAGCTCTGGCAGAATATATTGCATCCTCCGTACTGGACACTTATACTGTTATCAATGCAGTAACGGTAAAGGTAACTAAACCGCATCCGCCATTCGACATTCATTTTCAGGGAGTGACTGTGGAGCTGCGCAGAACTAGAAAGTGAGAACAAAGTCCATGAATATACATTCCACCTCTGAAGAATCAGAGGCTTATATTGCTTTAGGGGCTAATTTGGGTGACCGTGAGGGCACGCTGTCAGAGGCTTTGAACAGACTGAATAATCATGATGAAATATCGGTAGTTCGCTGCTCTAAAGTCTACGAGACAGAGCCAGTAGGTTATTTAGATCAGCCGCAGTTTCTTAATATGGCAGCAGCTTTGCGCACGACGCTTGCGCCAGAGACCTTGCTGGAAGTAATGCTGGGGATCGAAACGCAGCTGGGTCGTATCCGGGATATTCGCTATGGACCGAGAACGGTAGATCTAGATTTATTGTGGGTAGAGGGCCAGATACTTGATACTCCGCATTTAACGTTACCGCATCCGCGTATGTTTGAGCGTGCATTTGTAATGCTTCCGCTCAGTGATATCGTTCCACAGAATGAACAGTCTTCCGGACTTCGCAAGTTGATTACAGCAGCGCTTCAAGACATAGACGGGAAGGAAGGAATTCGGTTGTGGACAACAAGCGTATGGGACGGAGGGTCAGGGCATTCCGCAAGCTAAAAGGCTATACTCAACAGGAACTCGCGGATCTGACTGGAATTTCCTTGGCTGTGCTTGGCGCAGTCGAGAGGGGTAATAGACGTTTGGAAGATCAAATTTTAGATAAAATTGCGAATGTCCTAGGGGTTACAACCGAAGAATTGGTAAACCCTGACTCATAATCTTTAATGAATTCAAATAGGGATAATGGAAGTGATACGAATGCTGAAGATTGGCGACATTAAGATGAAAAATCAAGTTGTTCTGGCACCTATGGCTGGGGTGTGCAATCCGGCCTTTCGTCTAATCGCTAAAGAGTTTGGTACAGGTTTAGTCTGTGCGGAAATGGTGAGCGACAAGGCTATTATTCACGGAAATACGCGTACTCGCGAAATGTTGTTCGTGGATGAACGGGAAAAACCACTTAGTTTGCAGATTTTTGGTGGAGATAGACAGTCACTGGTGCAAGCGGCAAAGGTAGTTGATAAAGAAACCAATGCTGATATTATCGATATCAATATGGGATGCCCGGTGCCTAAAGTAACAAAATGTGATGCGGGAGCCCGCTGGCTTTTGAATCCCGACAAAATCTATGAAATGGTATCTGCGGTTGTCGATGTTGTTGATAAACCCGTAACTGTAAAGATGCGGATTGGCTGGGATAGTGAGCATATTTTTGTCGAGGATAATGCGCGTGCAGTAGAACGTGCCGGTGGCAAGGCTGTCAGTGTGCATGGACGAACACGGGAGCAACTCTACACGGGGCGTGCGGATTGGAATTATATCAAGATGGCAAAAGAAGCGGTCTCCATTCCGGTTATCGGCAATGGTGATGTCAATACACCTGAAGATGCCCGGGCTATGCTTGATCAGACCGGCTGTGATGGAGTGATGATCGGGCGTGGTGCGCTGGGTAACCCATGGATGCTGTATCGTACGATTCAGTATTTAAACACCGGGGAGCTGATGCCTGAGCCAGGGTTAGAAGAGAAAATTAAGGTTGCCATTCTTCATATGGATCGGCTGGTTGCCCTAAAGGGAGAAGCCGTAGCCGTTCGGGAGATGCGTAAGCATATGGCTTGGTATTTAAAAGGCCTGAAGTCTGCTGCACGAGTGAAGGATGTGCTCATGTTAGAGACAGAACGTGATGGAATGGTGAAGATTTTGAATGATTTTGTCGTTCAACTACAGCATGAAGAAGAGAATAAGGGTAATGAAATGTCGGCCTCCGTAGTATAAACGTTATTTTCCTAACGCTTTTTGAACAATCCCACTTTATATGTGGTGTCATTGACATTTTGTAGCGGTTCCAATATAATTTCACAGTATAAAATCGCCGTTACAGTAAGAGCAATGCAGCAGGGAGGGTTCTTATCCTCCTAGATTAGCATATAGTATGGTGTTTTCAATAAATGTATACGACAGGAGAATCGGTTGAGATGAGCGATAAAGAAGTCATCCTTACGCCGGACGGGCTAAAGCGTCTGGAAGATGAGCTGGAGTTCCTCAAATCTGTGAAACGCCGCGAGGTTGCTGAACGGATTAAGGTAGCGATTGGCTACGGAGATATCAGTGAGAACTCGGAGTATGAAGACGCGAAGAATGAGCAGGCTTTTATCGAAGGACGCGTTATCACCTTGGAGAAGATGCTTCGCAATGCGCGCATCATTAATAGCGATGAGATCGTTACTGATGTGGTAAGTATCGGTGTTACTGTAAGTGTTGAGGATTTGGAATATGGTGACACTATGGAATACACGATCGTAGGCACAGCAGAGTCCGATCCACTGAATAATAAGATCTCCAACGAAAGTCCAGTAGGCAAAGCCATCATCGGCAAGAAAATAGGCACGATTGTTGACGTTAATACACCTGCAGGCGTTATTCAATATAAAATTCTCGATATCAGAATGAAGTAGTGTACAGATTTTATAGTCTGTAAATAGATGTGCTGCCGAATGTATAAGTAGTTCTGTTGTATGCAGGCAGATAAGGGAACATTGTTTGGGAAAGCTTCCTTAGGGAAGCTTTTTTTCAAAATATAAGGGATTTATATCTGCAAGGGGATGAATAGCATGACCGAGGAAATGAATAATGTGGAGAATGCAGAGAACGAACTTAGTGAGCTTTTGCAAATCCGCCGTGCCAAATTGGACGAGCTAAGAGGACTTGGTATCGATCCTTTCGGCAAAAAGTATGAGCGTACAGCTAACGCTGGCGACCTAGTATCGAAGTATGATGGACTTTCTAAAGAAGAATTGGACGAGCTATCTGTTGAAGTCAGCATAGCGGGTCGCATTATGGCAAAACGTGTTATGGGTAAAGCCAGTTTTGCGCATATCCAAGACCTCAGTGGAAGAATTCAGCTTTATGTTCGTCAAGACAGCATTCCTGAAACGCAATACGCAGCGTTCAATGTTCTCGATCTAGGAGATATCATCGGCGTTCGCGGAACAGTATTCAAAACCAAAACAGGCGAGACCTCCATCAAAGTGCATAATCTCGAAGTCTTGTCCAAGTCCTTGTTGCCACTTCCTGAGAAATATCATGGCCTTAAAGATGTAGAGCTGCGTTACCGTCAGCGCTATGTTGATTTGATTATTAATCCAGAAGTTCAACAGACATTTATTGCTCGTTCAAGAATCATTCAATCAATGAGACGCTATTTGGATTCACTTGGCTATCTTGAAGTTGAAACACCTACACTTCATGCGATTGCCGGTGGAGCTGCTGCGCGTCCGTTCATCACTTACCACAACACGCTTGAAATGCAGCTTTATATGCGTATTGCTATTGAGCTTCATTTGAAACGTCTTATTGTTGGTGGACTGGAAAAAGTATACGAAATCGGTCGTGTCTACCGTAACGAAGGAATTTCGACTCGTCACAATCCTGAGTTTACTATGATTGAGCTGTATGAAGCTTATGCTGATTACAAGGACATCATGAACCTTACGGAGAATATGATCGCTCATATTGCCCAAGAGGTATTAGGAACTCAACAGGTCGACTATCAAGGTAAGCCGGTAGATCTGTCACCAGGATGGCGTCGTGTAACTATGGTTGATGCCGTTAAAGAAGTAACCGGTGTTGATTTCAGTGTTCATATGACAGATGAGGAAGCACAGGCTCTGGCTAAAGAGCATCGTGTACCTGTAGAGAAGCATATGTCTTTCGGTCATATCCTTAATGCTTTCTTTGAGCAATTTGTAGAGGAAACACTGATTCAGCCTACCTTTGTAATGGGACATCCGGTTGAAATCTCACCACTCGCTAAGAAAAACGATGAGGATCCACGCTTCACTGATCGTTTTGAATTGTTTATTGTGGGTCGTGAGCATGCGAATGCATTTAGTGAATTGAATGATCCGATCGACCAGCGTCAACGCTTTGAAGCGCAAATCCAGGAGAAAGAGCAAGGTAATGACGAAGCTCATGAAATGGACGATGACTTCATCCGTGCTTTGGAATATGGTATGCCTCCTACAGGTGGACTGGGAATCGGTGTAGACCGTTTGATCATGTTGCTTACCAATTCTGCATCTATTCGTGATGTACTGCTGTTCCCGCATATGCGTAACCGTACAAACGAATAGTATTTATACAACATTGAGCACAGGGGAGCTGTCTAGCGGCGGTTCTCCTTGGCTACTGTTGATCAGAAGGTAAAGGTTCTAGTATCGTTTTGAGGATATATAGCTTAATACTAATTTATTTGAAAAAAAGTGTTGCAATGAAACTATATACATGATATATTCTAAGTCCGGCCAAGAAATACTCATGCCGAGCTCGAAAAAGAAGTTAAAAAAAGAGCTTGACATTAAATAGCTGGACATGATATAGTATAAGAGTTGCTGCTGAGACATTAAACGGCGCCAACGAGAACTTGATCTTTGAAAACTGAACAACGAGTGAGTAGGAAATCACGAAAGTGAAATCCAAAATTAGAGAATGAAAATTCTCGTCAGATGTTTCAAAATGAGCATATCGCTCTTTTCAATACTAATTGGAGAGTTTGATCCTGGCTCAGGACGAACGCTGGCGGCGTGCCTAATACATGCAAGTCGAGCGGAGTTACT
>NZ_CAKMAB010000035.1:0-65247 GCF_924513355.1 Paenibacillus pseudetheri | reverse complement strand
GAGATTTCCCAATTAGTAAGACCCCTTGAAGACGACGAGGTAGATAGGTTGGAGGTGGAAGTGCAGTAATGCATGGAGCTGACCAATACTAATCGGTCGAGGGCTTATCCTATACTTAAAATGCAAATTCAATTCGGATTCAGTTTTCAGGCGATTAAGCCTGTAACCAATAAGCTGCATGTCCTTTCTGAGGATTGATATTTTCTCGCAGCGATTTCGAGAAGCGGAAGCTTCGAAAAATCATGTTTGGTGGCGATAGCGGAGGGGTTCCACACGTACCCATCCCGAACACGACCGTTAAGCCCTCCAGCGCCGATGGTACTTGGACCGAAGGGTCCTGGGAGAGTAGGACGTTGCCAAGCACAATTAGACCACTGTTGAGTAATCGACAGTGGCTTTTTTGCGTTTATTATAGACTGTGGAAAACTTGTGGATAAACTTTTGGATTTGCAGAAAAGTTACACACATGTGGATAGATGATTGAAAGAGAAATAATCCCGAAATAGTGTGGATTAAATACATATTTATATGGATCTGTCAACAGAAAACCTAAGTAGTACACGGGTTGCTGTGGATATAGCCGGGATTATGTGGATAGAGGGATTGATAAGTGGATAACTATTTTAACTTGGATGTTACAAGATTTCAAGACTATTTTTAAAACTGCATAGAGCTGTGGATAACTGAAAATAAAGTTATAAATAGTGCAATAGATTAGCGCACAATTGACGCTCTTGTTATACTTATCCTAAAAGTAATTTTATAAAGGATGAGGTGAGTTTGTGGTAATAAGACAGTTACGTTCAGAAGAATTCGATGCAAGCATGAACTTGTCAGAATATGCTTTTCAGTACAAGCTTCCTAGTGAAAAAAGAGCAAGTGTTAAGGAAAGATTCAAGCCTGAACAGGTATGGGGTGCTTTTGAGGACGGAATATTGGAAGCTAAATTGACAATTATTCCCTTCCAAGTCTACATACAGGGCAGAGTGGTACCTATGGGTGGTATAGCAGGGGTAGCTACATGGCCAGAGAACCGCAGACAAGGACATGTAGCAAATCTTTTGTCTCATGCGCTGCATACGATGAATGAGGCGGGGCAAACGCTCTCTTTTCTACACCCGTTCTTGATTCCGTTTTATCGTAAATTTGGCTGGGAAGTTTATTGTGAATATAAGAAATACTCTATTCCAGTAGCGAAGTTTCCCAAAAAGGTTGAAGTTGAGGGCAAGGTTAAACGGGACATAAAAGATATCGAAATATTGGATAGCCTATATACTCGATTCGCTGTCAGTTATAATGGGACACTTAAGCGCGATTTGGACTGGTGGGAGAACTCTGTTCTAGATGATGAAGGAAAGAGTGCAGTATTTTACTCTAAGAGTGGTGAACCAGAGGGATACGTGCTATATAAGATAGAGAACAGAGAACTGGTCATTGATGAATTTGTTTTTTTGAACGAACAAGCACGGCAGGGACTGTGGACATTTCTTGCGAACCATGATTCGATGGTGACCGGTGCATCCTTAAAGCTAGTGCCTTCGGACGATATGTTACCCTTCTTGCTGCCAGATCCGCGTATAGAACAAGAGAATTATCCTTATTTTATGGGGCGAATTGTTAATGCCAAGTCATTCATAGAAACTTACGCCTTCAGAGGAAACAGTACTCAAAAGAAGCAGCTTATATATATCGATGATAAATATGCAACCTGGAACGATGGATTGTGGGAATGGAACATCTCTAATGAGGGATCGGCTACTTTAACACGAGTGGAAGGGGACCGGGCAGAAGCAGACTTAAGCTGTGATATAGGTACATTGACGACCCTGATGCTTGGATATAAACGTCCGGCAGAGTTAGCTCGTTATGGACACATCTCAGGTCATTCAGCTGTACTGGAATGGTTTGAAGAAATCCTTCCGCAAGCACAAACTGCATTATTTGATCATTTTTAAAAATATAAGTTTCACGCTATACATTATCCTTATATTTCTCGCTTAAACGCTTATCGTCCTAATAAGGACCCCGAAGGCGTTTATACTTGACAAAATTTCGGGCTCTCCCCTTCGAAAGAAGTTGGGAGAGTTCTTTATTTCCGAATACATTCGTGAAAAAAAGTGAAAAATAAGAGAATCCACTTGGAATTAGCACAAAATATGTTATAATATTAAAAAGTCAAAGAAAGTCAAAGTCAACGAAACTTAATGACATCGATCCGATCCTCTGAACGCGTGGGATTATCCACAAATGTTTAAGTTCAATTAAAGACCATTGTCATTATGAATGCAAGTTGCAATCGGTATTATAAAGATTTAAGCACTGGAGGATGAGTGATGCGCAATATCTCTGATATTATCGAACAATATCTGAAGAATATTTTGCATGAAAGTCCCGAAGGTACGGTGGAAATCCAGCGAAATGACCTGGCGGACCAGTTCTCATGCGTACCGTCACAGATCAATTATGTCATCAGTACACGCTTTACTCTGGAAAAAGGTTATGTGGTGGAAAGTAAGCGGGGTGGCGGGGGATATATTCGTATTCAACGTTTTGAATTACCGCCAAACGTGGCACTGCATGCCCATTTAAACCATACTATAGGTGGCGGGATTGATCAGAACGCTGCTGAAGGGCTGATTTATCAGCTGGAGGAAGCTGGTTTTCTAAGTAAGCGTGAAGCGTGCCTTATGCGCGCTGCTGTTTCTCGGGAATGCCTAACGGTTAAGATTCCATACCGGGATGAGATTCGTGCCAAGCTTATGAAGGCGATGTTAATCTCTTTGTTAGGCAAATAATTGTCAACCATAAGGGAGGGGCTTTCGCTTATGCAATGCCAGGAATGTGGCGTCAAGCCGGCAACACTCCACTTCACTAAAATCGTGAATGGAGAGAAGACGGAGTTTCATATCTGTGAGAGCTGTGCACGGGAGAAGGGTGAACTCATTCCCGGAACGGCTGGAGGATTCTCCATCCACAGTCTGCTCTCAGGTCTGCTTGATCTTGAAGGTGCCGGCAAGGAGAAGTCGGCTGCAACGAAGACTACGCAGAGCCTGCAATGTGAGAATTGTGGGATGACGTACTCACAGTTTAGCAAATTAGGCCGTTTTGGCTGTAGCTCCTGTTATGAATATTTTAACAGCGCACTGGACCCGCTTTTTAAGCGAGTGCATGGCAGTACTTCACATGTAGGTAAGATTCCGAAACGTGCAGGAGCTCAGATTGTGTTTAGACGCCAAATTGATGAACTCAAGCAGGAATTACAGCAAAGTATTACACAGGAAGAATTCGAGAAAGCAGCGGAGCTGCGAGATCAGATTCGTAAACTTGAAAAAGAAATAGCACAAGAGTAGAGTCTTTGATATATAGGGGGGATATGACATGTCAAGTCTCCGATTTACTGAACAAGCGCTTAGTGATTGGATGCGTTCTGGAGGTAGTCATTCCGAGATTGTAATTAGCAGTCGTATGCGTATTGCCCGTAATCTAGAGCATCTTCCGTTCCCAATGCTGGCTTCCTTAGAGCAATCGGAAGAAGTATTAGCGCTACTGGCTCCTGTGTTTCATGAGGAAGCAGCTGCAGATTTCGGATCTTTTCAGCTCCTAAAGCTTGATGAAGTGAATGAACTGGACAAAAAGGTACTGGTTGAGAAGCATCTAATCAGTCCTAACTTGGCTAATGATTCGCGCAGTGCGGCTGTCTTATTAAATGAAGATGAGTCGGTCAGCATCATGATTAACGAAGAGGATCACCTGCGAATCCAATGTCTGTTTCCTGGTCTTCAGGTTAGAGAAGCATGGGAACGTGCGACGGCGATCGATGATATATTTGAGGCAGCTGTCAATTACGCTTTTGATGATAAAAGAGGATATTTGACTAGTTGTCCCACCAATGTTGGTACTGGCCTTCGTGCCTCGGTAATGCTGCATCTGCCAGCGCTTGTAATGACTCATCAGATCAATCGCATATTGTCTGCAGTGAACCAAGTGGGATTGACAGTAAGAGGAATTTACGGTGAGGGTAGCGAAGCAGTAGGGAACATCTTTCAAATTTCTAATCAGATCACTCTCGGTCAAACGGAAAGTGAAATTATAGAGAACCTTCACAGTGTAGTTACCCAGATTATTGAGCATGAGCGAAATGCCCGTGAACGGTTGCTTGTTGACTCCGCCCTGAGAATAACAGACCGAGTGAAGCGTTCTTACGGGATTTTATGTTATGCAGCTCTTATGGAGCTGAAAGAATCTGCTCAACGCCTGTCTGATGTGAGACTTGGGATTGACCTTGGCATTCTGGAAGGTCTTTCGATTTCAGTGCTTAATGAACTTAATGTAAAGACACAGCCAGGATTTCTGCAAAAGATGTTCGGCGATGAGCTGAACGCTACTGAACGAGATATGTATCGGGCAAAACTGCTCCGAGAGACACTGGGAACACAACATTAATATAGATATTTATTATTCATGGAGGTGCAGGAGATATGATGTTTGGAAGATTTACGGAACGCGCACAAAAAGTGCTAGCGCTGGCGCAGGAAGAAGCTGTTCGTTTAGGACACAACAATATTGGTACAGAACATATTTTGCTCGGACTTATTCGTGAAGGAGACGGCATTGCTGCTAAGGCATTAATAGCTTTAGGGCTAGGGCTTGAAAAAATCCAAGACGAAGTGGAGACACTGATTGGCAGAGGTCAAGAACAGCCTACGAACATTGCTTATACTCCTCGCGCTAAAAAAGTGATTGAGCTGTCGATGGACGAAGCCCGCAAATTGGGTCATACGTATGTTGGCACTGAGCATATTTTGCTTGGACTTATCCGTGAAGGGGAAGGTGTCGCGGCTCGTGTGCTTAATAACCTCGGCATCAGTTTGAACAAAGCTCGTCAACAAGTTCTTCAGCTCCTGGGAAGCAGCGAGGCTGCTTCTAGTCATAGCGGGACTCCGGCTAACGTCAGCACACCGACCCTAGATGGTCTTGCGCGCGATTTGACCGCCTATGCTAAGGAGGGCAATCTAGACCCCGTTATCGGCCGTAGTAAGGAAATTGAACGTGTTATTCAGGTACTGAGTCGCCGGACTAAGAATAACCCGGTACTGATCGGTGAACCTGGTGTTGGTAAAACAGCTATCGCGGAAGGACTTGCACAAAAGATTATCAATAATGAAATCCCAGAGACACTTCGCGACAAACGCGTCATGACGCTCGACATGGGCTCAGTAGTGGCTGGAACAAAATATCGCGGTGAGTTTGAAGACCGCCTCAAGAAAATTATGGATGAGATTCGCCAAGCAGGTAATATCGTGCTCTTTATCGACGAACTTCATACGCTAATCGGTGCTGGTGGCGCAGAAGGTGCAATTGACGCTTCTAACATTCTGAAGCCGGCTTTAGCCCGTGGAGAACTTCAGTGCATTGGTGCGACTACGCTTGACGAATATCGTAAATATATTGAAAAAGATGCTGCTTTGGAGCGTCGTTTCCAACCGATTACGGTGGATCAGCCATCTCCAGAAGAAGCGGTCCAAATTCTGTTCGGACTTCGCGATCGTTATGAAGCGCATCACCGTGTGAAGATTACGGATGAAGCTATTGTGGAAGCCGTGAAGCTGTCCGATCGTTACATCCCGGATCGTTTCCTGCCAGATAAAGCGATTGACCTTATCGATGAAGCAGGATCCAAAGTAAGGCTTCACTCTTACACCATCCCGCCAAATCTGAAGGAACTTGAAATGCGCTTGGATGATATCCGCAAGGAGAAAGATTCCGCCGTGCAGAGTCAAGAGTTTGAAAAAGCGGCGGCCTTGCGTGATACAGAGCAAAAAATCCGTGAAGAACTTGATACGACTAAGAATCAATGGAAAGAAAAACAGGGCCGCACGGATTCGGAGGTTACACCTGAAGATATCGCACAGGTTGTTGCTAGCTGGACTGGTATACCTGTAAGCAAGCTGAAGGAAGAGGAGACTGACCGTCTGCTTAACATGGAGGCTTTACTGCATGAACGAGTGATTGGTCAGGACGAAGCTGTTAAGGCAGTTAGCCGGGCACTACGCCGTGCGCGTGCGGGTCTTAAGGATCCGAAACGTCCAATGGGTTCCTTTATCTTCCTTGGTCCTACAGGTGTAGGTAAAACTGAGTTGGCTCGTGCATTGGCTGAAGCCATGTTCGGCGATGAGAATGCGGTCATCCGTATTGATATGTCGGAATACATGGAGAAGCACTCCACGTCCCGCTTAGTCGGAGCCCCTCCTGGATATGTAGGCTATGAAGAAGGCGGCCAATTAACCGAGAAGGTACGCCGTAAACCTTATTCTGTAGTGCTGCTTGATGAAATTGAAAAAGCGCACCCAGAAGTATTTAACATCTTGCTGCAAGTTCTTGAAGATGGTCGTTTGACTGACTCTAAAGGACGGGTAGTCGATTTCCGTAATACATTAATTATTCTGACTTCTAACGTAGGCGCACAAGCGATCAAGAAGAATTCGACACTTGGATTCACAGCGGTGCAAGATGCCGGAGCAGAATACGGTAATATGAAGGGCAAGGTAATGGAAGAGCTTAAGAAGAGCTTCCGTCCAGAGTTCTTGAACCGGATTGACGAAATCATCGTCTTCCATTCCCTCGATGAGAAGCATATTGCTGAAATTGTTACGTTGATGTCTGATGAACTGCGCAAGCGGCTGCGTGAATATGATGTTGATTTCGTACTCACGGATGCGGCGAAGGCTTTCCTGGCTAAGGAAGGTTACGACCCAGCCTTCGGTGCACGTCCATTGCGTCGTGCGATTCAGAAGCATATTGAAGACCGCCTTTCCGAGGAATTATTGAGAGGAAATATCCAAAAGGGTGATTCACTCAACATTGATGAAGTTGGCGGAGAACTTGTAGTGAAGAAAGTGGATGCCCCTGTAGCGCCATTGCTTGAAAAAGAAGTAGAATCCGAATAAAAAAAAAGAATTAAATGAAGCTTCCGCTCCTCAGTTTATTGAGGGGCGGAAGCTTTTTTAATATAAATTTCTCACTTAAAAATATACATTTAGTACAAATTCCGAATGACCTTTCGTTAAAGGGGCAGAAATGGTAAACTTTCATTAGAAGAAAATATCCGCAATTTAAAAGTTCGGACCGTAAGGAGAACAAATGGCTAAACCAAAAACTAAATTTTTTTGCACCGATTGTGGATACGAATCGCCAAAATGGTTCGGAAAATGTCCCGGGTGCCAAGCTTGGAACTCCATGGTGGAGGAAACGGAAAGCGTAGTCAAAACACAGGGAATGAATGCCCCTATTTTTCATAGTAAAGAAAAGGCACAATCGATCATAAGTATAGAAAGTGACAAGGAACCGCGCATACTGACAGGTATAGGTGAGCTTAACCGTGTTCTCGGTGGGGGGATCGTGCCAGGATCGCTGGTACTAGTAGGGGGAGACCCAGGAATCGGTAAATCTACGCTCTTATTACAGACGTCGCATGCTCTGACAACTCAGGGATTGCGAGTGCTGTACATTTCGGGCGAAGAATCGGTAAGGCAAACTAAACTACGTGCGGATCGCCTCGGTGCGTTGTCAGCTGAGCTATATGTACTATGTGAGACGAATATGGAAAGCATAGAAGAAGCGATTGAACAAATTCAGCCGCAATTTCTTGTTATCGATTCGATTCAGACTGTATTTATGCCAGAAGTAACTAGTGCGCCAGGCAGTGTGACCCAGGTTCGGGAATGTACGACAAGATTTATGCGTATCGCTAAGATTCGGGGAATTGCTACAGTTCTCGTTGGGCATGTCACCAAGGAAGGCGCTATTGCAGGCCCACGGATGCTTGAACATATGGTGGATTGTGTGCTGTATTTTGAGGGAGAGCGGCATCATACGTATAGACTCCTGCGGGCTGTAAAGAACCGATTCGGTTCAACGAATGAAATCGGCATTTTTGAAATGGGTGAAGTGGGTCTAACAGAAGTCGAAAATCCATCGGAGCTCTTCTTATCGGAACGTCCACTCGGCGTAGCCGGATCTACAGTCGTAGCCAGTATGGAAGGGACTAGACCGGTGCTTGTTGAGCTTCAGGCTCTTGTCGCTGCTACTCATTTCCCCTCCCCGCGCCGGATGTGCACAGGTATGGATCACCAGCGGATGGCACTCATTATCGCTGTACTGGAGAAGCGGATGGGTATGTTCCTGCAAAATCAGGATGCTTACCTTAATGTTGCTGGAGGCGTAAAGCTGGATGAACCGGCGATTGATTTAGCAGTAGCTATTAGTATCGCTTCCAGTTTTCGTGATATTTCAACAAAACCTTACGATGTTTTCTTCGGTGAAGTAGGGCTTACAGGTGAAGTAAGAGGTGTTTCACGCGCGGAAATGCGTGTGAAGGAGGCCGCGAAGCTAGGCTTCCGGCGGGTGATCATGCCAGAGAAAAGTTTGAAGGGCTGGAAGCACCCGCAAGATATCCAGATTATTGGCGTCAGTACCGTAGCAGATGCACTATCGGTCGCGTTAGATTAGGGGGCACAGGAATTATGAAAGAACAATTAGAGAATATGAATGATCTGCTCAGACTGGCGGCACCGGGGACACCCTTTCGGGAAGGTCTGGAGAATGTGCTGCGCGCTAAGACGGGAGCACTAATCGTCGTTGGATATAGTCCTGAGGTGATGGAGGTAGTGGATGGAGGATTCTCCATTAACTGCGATTTTTCGCCCAATTATTTATATGAGCTCGCCAAAATGGACGGTGCCATTATTCTTAGTGAGGATTTGAAACGCATTTTGTATGCAAATACACAGCTAATTCCGGATTCGTCCATCTCTTCCATCGAGACAGGCATTCGTCACCGGACCGCCGAGCGCGTAGCGAAGCAAACAGGTAAACTGGTTGTTTCCATTTCACAACGCCGCAATATCATTACTCTGTATCAAGGATCCATTCGATATGCACTAAAAGAAATCGGAGCTATTTTGGCTAAAGCTAATCAAGCGATTCAAACCCTCGAAAAGTATAAAGCGGTTCTTACACAAGGACTGACGAATTTGTCTGCTTCGGAGTATGAGGGAATCGTAACCGTGGCCGAAGTGGTCGGAGTGATTCAGCGGGTAGAGATGGTTCTACGCATAAAAATGGAGATCAAACGATATATAAATGAACTAGGCAACGAAGGCCGCTTAATCAGCATGCAGATGGAAGAACTGGTTGGAAATACAGAGGAAGAAGCATGGCTCCTATACAGAGACTATGCTAAGGAAGAGCAAGAAGATAAAATTCGTGAAATTATTGCCGGTCTCAAACGTATTAGTGATGATGACCTAATGGATGACAACCATATTGCTCGATTGTTGGGCTACTCTTCTACGGCAATTTCTTCCGAAGAGGTGGTTACTCCGCGTGGATATCGTCTGCTCAACAAAATTCCGCGGCTTCCAAATGTGATCATTCATAATCTGGTGGAACGGTTTGAAATGCTGCCTAATTTGATGTCTGCAAGCATAGCTGAACTGGATGAAGTGGACGGAATTGGGGAGGTGCGGGCTCGTAATATTCAGGATGGGCTCAAACGTTTACAGAAGCAAGTTCTTATTGACAGGCAAATGTAAATAACATACAATCACGTAATATTGGAGCTGTTGAAGGCCAATGTGAGAAAATTGAGGTGAAGAAATGATACAAAAATCAATTCCGAGTCTTTTTACCATAGGTAACTTGATGCTCGGAATGTTTGGTATCATGATGGCGTTTGACGGTAAAGTTAGCATGGCCGCTATCATGGTTATTATTGCTATGCTGTTAGACGGATTGGATGGCCGAGTTGCTCGTGCACTTAAATGTGAGAGTGAATTTGGTAAAGAATTGGACTCTTTGTCTGATGTCGTTTCTTTTGGAGTAGCACCGGCTGTTATTATGTACGTCTCAAGCCTGCATGATTTAAATTCTGCATTAGCTTGGACAGTAACTGCAATTTTCCCGGTGTTTGGTGCATTGCGCCTTGCTCGCTTTAATGTTCATCCAGGGGTTCCTGGTTATTTCATCGGATTGCCAATTCCTGCTGCTGGTGGTGTACTTGCCACATTAGCTCTTTTTAATAAAGATGTTTCTGCTCCATTTATGATCGTGGCTACATTGCTCTTATCGTATTTGATGGTCAGCACTGTTAAATATCCTAATTTCAAGAAGGTTGGATTACCTAAAAAAGTGGTTGTCGGAGCGCCACTAGTCATTGTTGTTGCCGTGGCTTTAGCTGTTGTGTTCCCTGAACAAATTGCTAAGCTAATCTTCGTCTTACTTGGAATTTACGCGTTATATGGTTTTAAACAAAACATCGACCGATTGACAGCCAGACGCCGTCACCGTCGTAGAAGACGTTCTGAAGATAAAGTGTATCACTCGAAGAACGGTTAAAGCAGTCTTGTAGTAAGGTTGAACTAATATAATTTTGGCTAGAGGCTTTGTCGTCCTTAGGGGGTGGCAAAGCCTTTTTGCAATTCCAGCGCTACCCCGAGTTTATCGTCTTGAAAATTGGAACATACTGGTGAGGTATAGATCATTCAAGGATGAATAAAAAGGAGGTGCGTTAGGTTATGTGGAAAAAAGTGATATTGTCTTTTGCTTTAATATGTGGTGCTTGGTCTGGTTTTTCGCTATACCATGCGCTTGAAAGAGGATTCCCCAAGGGAATGGAAAAGCTAAGTGAAAGTTTACCTGTAGAGGGAAGCATTTTATTTACGGTGCTGGGTGCCATTATTTTTTTGTTTGCGGGGTCTTTATGCGCGGAATGGGGAGGTTCAAAACTGCGGGAGGCGGTTCTGTACTGTTCGCGTATACCAATGAATGAATTGGCTGCAGGTGCAGCTGGACTTACAGGGGGGCTTTTGCTATCTCTTCTGTTATATCCTACTATGATTTGGCTTGGGAAAGCTGGGCAGTTCCTGCAGGTACCCATTACGTTAGCTTTTGGATATATGGGACTGCGGATCGGTTTGGAGAAAAAAGAGGAACTAGCTGCACTTTGGACAACTGGACGCTGGGGACAAGCGGCTGAGCCGGAAGGTAGAGGCCTGGAGGAGCATAAAATCCTCGATACAAGCGTTATTATTGATGGTCGTATCGCCGACATTTGCAAAACCGGATTTATTGAGGGCACGATAGTCATACCGGAATTCGTACTTGAGGAGCTCCAGCATATCGCAGATTCTTCCGATCTACTGAAACGGAATCGCGGACGGCGGGGACTTGATATTCTCAATAAAATCCAAAAAGAGCTCGATGTGAAGGTATTAATCTACGAGGGGGATTTTGAAGAAATCTCTGAGGTGGATAGTAAGCTGGTGAAGTTAGCGAAGGTACTGCGAGGTAAAGTAGTTACCAATGACTTCAACTTGAATAAGGTTTGCGAATTACAGGGAGTCTCAGTCCTGAACATTAATGATCTTGCGAATGCTGTGAAGCCTGTAGTGTTGCCTGGTGAGGAAATCGTAGTTCAGGTCATTAAGGATGGCAAAGAACATGGACAAGGCGTAGCCTATTTAGACGATGGAACAATGATTGTTGTGGAAGGCGGACGGGAATATATCGGGACTACGATGGAGGTTCTCGTCACGAGTGTGCTTCAAACTTCGGCTGGACGGATGATATTTGCAAAGCCAAAGCTCTTGGAAAAAGCACAATAAGCGTAGATAAAGTGTACGGCAAATGTCCTATGGGTTGGAAATGCCCGCCAAACACGTTATGATGGGAATATACGTGAAAGACAGGAGCCTGAGTAATGTCAAACAGTGTGGGTGTCGTCATTGTGGCGGCAGGCAGAGGAACGCGAATGGGTACTGTAGAGAACAAGCAATATCTGTTACTGCAGGGTAAACCAATTATCGTTCATACGCTGGAAGTATTTCAGCAGCACGAATTGATTTCCGAAATCGTGCTCGTAACCGGTAAGGAAGATATTGAGCGCTGCCGGGAATGGATACAGCTCTATAAGCTGGACAAGGTTAAGGCTATAGTACCTGGTGGATCTGAGCGTCAGCATTCCGTACATAAAGGATTGTTGAAACTTACAACACAATGGGTAATGGTGCATGATGGTGTTCGCCCGTTTGTACAGCCGAATGAAATTGAGGCATGTTACGAGCGAGCGAAGCAGATTGGTGCTTCAGTTCTTGCTGTACCCGTCAAAGATACGATCAAACAGGTAGATAATGAAGGCAAAGTACTGTCTACGCCGGATCGGCGAAGTCTGTGGGCGATTCAAACCCCGCAGACTTTTCGTCTTTCTGAATTACTGGATGCCTATGCGGCCGCGGAGCGGGATGGATTTCTAGGTACTGATGATTCCAGCTTGGCAGAGCGTGCTGGCATTCCGGTTTCTGTGGTAGAGGGAAGCTACAGAAATATTAAGATTACGACGCCTGACGATTTGGATTTTGCAGAATTCACAGAAAGTAACAGGGGAGAGGGACAATCATGATCGCTGTAGGACAAGGATTCGATGTACATCAACTGGTTGAGGGAAGGCCTTGTATTATTGGAGGCGTTACGATTCCTTATGAAAAAGGACTAATAGGACATTCCGATGCCGATGTGCTACTGCACGCAGTAAGTGACGCGATTCTAGGCGCACTAGGACTTGGTGATATTGGCAGACATTTTCCGGACACAGATCCAGCTTTTAAGGACGCGGATAGCTTGAAATTATTAGAACAAGTGTGGGCACTTGCTAGCGAGCGAGGTTATAAGCTTGGAAATATCGATTCAACGATTATTGCCCAAAAACCAAAGATGGCGCCATACATTCCACAAATGACGGAGATTATCGCTCGTGCGCTTCACACGGACCCGTCCAAGGTGAACGTTAAAGCTACGACTACTGAACAGCTTGGTTTTGCCGGTCGTGGCGAAGGAATTGCCGCACAATCTATTGTCTGTCTGCTCCAAGATGTGATATCATCTTGAGATGGTCTAAGTAGCAAATCTAAGTATTAACCATATGAAGCGGAGGGAAAATAATGACGGATCAAGTCCGGGTGCGTTACGCACCGAGCCCTACGGGACATTTACATATAGGTAACGCCAGAACGGCGCTGTTTAACTATCTGTTCGCCCGTAATAAAGGCGGTAAATTCATTATCAGAATTGAAGATACAGACGTGAAGCGCAATGTCGCAGGCGGCGAAGAGAGCCAGCTTAAGTATTTGAAATGGCTAGGTATGGATTGGGATGAGAGTGTTGATGTTGGCGGAGAATACGGACCTTACCGCCAGACTGAACGTCTTGACCTATATCGTGTATATTGGCAGGATTTGCTGGATAAAGGTTTGGCTTACCGCTGCTACTGCACAGAGGAAGAACTGGAAGCGGAACGTGAAGAACAGACTGCACGTGGAGAAACCCCTCGTTATTCCGGCAAACACCGTGATTTGACGGAAGAACAGCGCCTTGCCTTTGAAGCTGAGGGACGAGTAGCTAGCATTCGCTTCCGTGTACCAGAAGATCGTACGTACACGTTCGATGATATCGTAAAAGGTACTATTTCTTTTGATACGAAAGAAATGGGTGATTTTGTTATCGTGAAGAAGGACGGAATTCCGACCTATAACTTTGCGGTAGCTGTTGATGATTATCTGATGGCTATCACTCATGTACTGCGTGGGGAAGATCATATTTCCAACACACCACGTCAGCTTATGATTTATGAGGCTCTTGGTTGGAACCCCCCAATATTTGGTCATATGACACTGATTGTTGGTGACAACCATAAGAAGCTTAGCAAGCGGGATCAATCTGTAATTACATTTATTGAGCAATATGATGAATTGGGTTACTTGCCTGAGGCTTTGGTTAACTTCATTTCTCTACTGGGCTGGTCGCCAGAGGGTGAAGAGGAGATCTTCAGTAAAGAAGAACTTATTTCTATTTTTGATGCGGACCGTTTGTCCAAAAGCCCGGCTGTATTCGATAAGCACAAGCTGGCGCATCTAAATAATCACTATATTAAGCATGCTGATCCTAAACGGATCTCGGCATTAGCGATTCCACATCTGCAAAAAGCGGGGAAAATACCGGCTGAGCTGAATGATGAGCAGCTGGCATGGGCAGAAAACCTTGTAGCACTGTATCAAGAGCAGATGACCTCTGCCTCCGATATCGTAGCGCTATCTGAATTATTCTTCCGCAGCCATCTGGAGTTAGAAACAGAAGCGGCGCAGGTTCTGGCGGAAAGCCAAGTGCCTGAAGTCTTGTCTGCTTTCCTAGCTAAGGTTGAAGCTTGCCAGGATTTCAGTGCTAGTAATATGGCTGTACTGATCAAGGAAGTGCAGAAAGAAACAGGGCACAAAGGCAAAGCACTCTTTATGCCGATACGTGTGGCTTTGACCGGACAAACGCACGGACGTGATCTTAATATTACGATTGCTTTGCTCGGCCAAAACCGTGTCATCGAACGTTTGAAATCACAAATTAAAGGAGCTTAAGGTAGTATTACTTATCATTAAGCCTCTTGTCAGTCCCTTAGCTTTTACGCTAAGATAGAACCATATGATAATAGCTGTGATCAGGAGAAGTACGTCCATAAAGGCAATTGCCAGAGAGAATAACCGAGAAAGGGATACCCTTTCGGGCTGGGAGTTATTCATTTGTCCGGGGCAGAACATGCGCCTGTGAGCTGCACGGTTGAACGATCCTAAAGGCTCGTTAGATCGCGCCGGGTACATCGCCGTTAATGATGCCAAGTGGAACGAAGGAACTCTGCCGATGGTAACAACGCAGCCTGTTTGATTCGTTCAAGCAGAGTGGAACCGCGGTTAAACGTCTCTGCAGCTTTATGCTGCAGGGGCTTTTTTTGTTTCAAGGTATCTTTTTTTTAGATAACAAACCAAGCAAACACCCACAGCATATGTATGATAAGAATGATGGATTGGAGACAATACCTTCCTTGTGTACCTGTAAATAGGAGATGGGGGAGTCAAGAAGAGAGGAACCGTGATGTTTAAGCATATTAAGTCGGACATTCGGGCGGTATTTGATAACGATCCCGCTGCCCGCAGCTGGTTCGAGGTTGTCTTCACATATGCAGGGTTGCACGCCATTTGGGGGCACCGGATTGCCCATTCTTTTTTCAAACGCCGCTGGTATACAATGGCCCGTATAGTCTCACAGTTTAGTAGATTTATGACTGGTGTTGAAATCCATCCCGGAGCTGTCATCGGAAATAGGCTGTTTATCGACCATGGTATGGGGATTGTTATTGGAGAAACCTGTGAAATCGGTGATGATGTTATTATCTATCAAGGGGTTACACTCGGGGGGACAGGGAAAGAAAAAGGTAAGCGCCATCCCACAGTTGGCAACAATGTAGTTATTGGTTCTGGTGCGAAGGTATTAGGATCGTTTCGTATCGGTGACAATTCAAATATAGGTTCGAATGCGGTTGTGTTGCGTGAAGTCCCAAATAACAGTACGGTAGTAGGAAATCCGGGCCGTGTAGTAAAACGTAACGGTGAACGTGTATCCGATCGCTTGGATCATACCAAGATGCCAGACCCGCTTGTAGATTCACTTCGCTTTCTTCAGAAAGAAATCGAAGAGATCAGAGAGAAGCTTGGTGAAGAAGATAAGCAAAAGACCGCACAGAGGCTAGTCGAAACTCAGCAGTACATTGGTGATTACGAAATTTAAGCATATCCGGTACTTATGGAATCGGGACAACAGAAAGGGTTGGAATAGGATGGCTTTACAAATTTACAACACAATGACACGCAGCAAGGAGCAGTTTGTGCCCCAAGAGTCGGGCAAAGTGAAAATGTATGTATGTGGTCCAACCGTTTATGGATATATGCATATCGGAAATGCTAGACCTATTATTGTCTTTGATATGGTCCGGAATTATTTGGAGCAACTCGGTAATGAGGTACGGTATGTTACGAACTTCACAGATGTAGATGATAAACTGATACGTAAAGCAGAAGAAATGAACACTTCAGTAGCAGAGGTTGCTGAGATTTTCATTAATGCTTATCGTGAGGATCTTGAAGGGCTTGGAGTAAAACCGGCAACATTGAATCCGCGGGTAACAGAAAGCATGGAGCTAATCATTGAATTCATTAAAGAGCTTGAGGAAAAGGGGTATGCCTACGAGAGTAGTGGCGATGTATACTACCGTACTTCCAAATTTGAAGACTATGGTAAGCTGTCCCGTCAGAATCTGGATGAATTGCAGTTTGGTATTCGCGTGGAGGTAGACTCACGGAAAGAGAAGCCCGAGGACTTTGTGCTGTGGAAAGCAGCAAAACCAGGTGAAGTGTACTGGCAGAGCCCATGGGGAAATGGACGCCCAGGCTGGCATATTGAATGCTCGGCCATGGCAAGAGAGTTCTTGGGGGATACGATGGACATCCACGGGGGTGGACAAGATTTGCAGTTCCCGCATCATGAATGCGAATGCGCTCAGACAGAAGCTCTGACGGGTAAACCACTCTCTAATTACTGGATGCATAATGGATTTATCAACATCGGTGATGAAAAAATGTCGAAATCATTGGGTAACGGTTGGCTTGTGAAAGATATCCGTGGGCAATTTAAAGCTGGAACTATTCGTTATTTCATGCTATCGACCCATTATCGTAATCCGTTGAACTTTTCGGTGGATTCAATGACTTCAGCCGAAAAGAGCGTAGAACGTATCTCGCTTGCAGAAAGTAACGTTAAACATCGTCTTGAACTTGCTGCTGAAGGTGCTCAGGGTGAGGTCAGCTTAGAGATTAATGATAAGCTATCTGCAATCGTGGCCAATTTTCATGCTAGAATGCAGGATGACTTTAATACTCCTGATGCGATCACCGCTATGTTTGATTGGGTGAGTCTTGCTAACCATACCCTTGCGAATAATGAGGCAGCCCCAGCTGATTTTGCTGCGCTATTGCAAGCTTTTGGGGAAATGAATGCTGTACTGCGTTTGACACCTGAGCTTGAAGAAGAGATTGCGAGTGAAGAAGTTGAACGATTGATCGCGGAGCGGGTTGAAGCGCGTAAGAATAAGAACTGGAGCCGGTCCGATGAGATCCGTGATGAATTAGGTCGCTTGGGCATATTGCTTGAGGATACTCCACAAGGAATGCGGTGGCGGCGTAAATGAGTGAGGAACGCAAGTTTCAGAACGGGTGGTTTCCTTACGAGCCTTCCAAACCTGCGCGACTCCTCTCACCAATTGTGCTTGCCTATGTAGGAGATGCCATTTACGAAGTGTCAGTTCGCCAGTATTTAGTATCTCTTCCGAATTTGCGCCCAAACCATTTGCATCGCTCTGCTACAGGACTTGTATCCGCTAAGGCGCAGAGTGCAATTCTTGGATTTTTGGAGCCAAGTCTCACAGAAGAGGAAAAAGATGTCGCCCGTCAGGGGAGAAACGCTAAATCGGGAAGTATTCCTAAGAATGCAGATGTGCTTGAATACCGTCATGCTACTGCTTTTGAATGCCTGATAGGTTACTTATACTACACAGGCCAACAGGAGAGAATACAAGAAATTGTGAACAGTGGCATACAGTTTATGTTGAAACAGCCGTGATAAGGCTTTTGCGAAATAGAGAATAGGAGAAGTGAACATGGAAGAAGATTTGAAGACAGAAGAGGAAATATTGGCTGGGAAGCATTCCGTGCTTGAGGCGCTACGTGCGGGTCGTACATTAAATAAAATATGGATTGCAGAAACGGCTCAGAAGCATCTGACCGCACCAATCGTCGCTGAAGCACGTAAAGCGGGGATTGTCATTCAGCATGTGGACAAGCGTAAGCTGGATCAACTTGCTCCTGGAGTTCAACATCAGGGGGTAGTTGCTCAAGCGGCACCTTTTGCCTATGTCGAGGTAGATGATCTGCTGGCTGCAGCTGAAGCCAAAGGAGAGCCTGCATTTTTGATTTTGCTGGATGAGATCGAAGATCCGCATAACCTGGGGTCCATTCTGCGTACAGCAGATTGTACTGGAGTGCATGGAGTAATCGTACCTAAACGTCGTTCGGCTCAGATTACTGCTACCGTCTCCAAAACATCGGCGGGCGCCGTGGAATATGTTCCGGTTGCGCGGGTCACTAACCTGGGTCAGACCATTGAACGTCTGAAAGAGCAGGGAGTCTGGGTAGTAGGTACGGATGTGGATACAGATCAGAATCTGTTTGGATCCAATATTTTCACAGGACCGGTAGCTGTTGTAATCGGTAATGAGAACAAAGGGATGGGACGCCTGATTCGTGAAAAATGTGATGTATTACTTAAGCTGCCGATGGCCGGAAAGATCAATTCATTAAATGCCTCTGTCGCCGCAGGAGTCATTATGTATGAAGTGGTACGCCTTCGGCAACAGCAGGGATAACTATGGCCGACTGGCGCGATGTGCTGCTTGTGGACGGGTACAATATGATCGGTGGCTGGCCGGAACTTGCGGCACTGTCCCAGATTGGTATGCAGGAAGCACGCGACCGCTTGATGGATTTGCTGGCAGATTACCAGGCTTACTCAGGACGACGAGTTATTGCTGTGTTTGATGCATACCGCGTTCCAGGATTGGGACGGTCATTTGTCCAGGGTAAAGTCCAGGTGTTTTTCACCAAGGAAAAAGAAACCGCAGATGAATGCATCGAGCGATTGGTTGGAGAATTTAGCAACCGACGTCGGCAGATCTATGTTGCAACGAGTGACTTTGTGGAGCAGCATATTATTTTTGCCCAAGGTGCACTGCGGATTTCTGCAAGAGAATTGCATCTGGAAATTGTAGAGAATCAGAAACAAGTAAAAAAGGCTATCGAACCGGGAAATATCAGTTCTACACGTCATTCTTTGGGAGACAAACTGCCTCCTGATGTGCGGAGTAAACTGGAAAATTGGCGTAGGCAGTGACAAGTGGGAAGATTTAGGCGATATTTTTATTCCATTTTATGCTATTCTAGATTGTTTTTGGACAAATCCGGTTGACGGTGTAAGGTAACATAATATATACTGATCCTATATTTCGCGAAGTAACGATGTGTCTTGCGTTGCAGCCGGGGGGATTCTTGGTGAGTGTCGACCTCAAGGAAATAATGCTATCCGAGTATGATTTCATAAGTGATGAAGATATTGTCGAGGCTTTCCGTGGTGGCGACAGTGGCGCATTGGAACACTTAATTAATAAATACCGTAATTTTGTACGTGCTAAAGCCCGCTCTTATTTCTTGATCGGGGCAGATCGTGAAGATATTGTCCAAGAAGGAATGATTGGTCTATATAAGGCTATTCGTGACTTTAAAGGTGACAAGCTCTCTTCATTCAAGGCTTTTGCTGAGCTCTGCATAACACGTCAGATTATAACCGCTATTAAGACGGCCACGCGTCAGAAGCATATTCCGCTCAATTCTTATGTTTCTTTGGACAAGCCCATTTATGATGAAGATTCCGACCGGACGCTTATGGATGTCATTTGTGGAACTCAGGTACTAGATCCAGAAGAGCTAATTATCAATCAAGAAGAATTCATTGGACTTGAAGATAAGATGGCGGAGATTTTAAGTGACCTAGAGCGTAAGGTTCTGATGTTGTATTTAGACGGACGATCTTATCAGGAAATTGCTGAAGATCTGAAGCGGCATGTGAAATCTATTGACAACGCTTTACAACGAGTAAAGCGGAAATTAGAAAGATATCTAGAAGTGCGTGACAATTAATGATATAATGAACACAAGAGGGCTCGTACATCGAGTTCTTTTTTTTAGTCTCATGAAATTGCTTAGATAGAATTAGGAGCTAACACTAAAAATTTCTATTTGAGTCGATTTTAGTTGTTGCCGTTGAGGGTAGGTTTATACACAGTCGGAATGCCCCATAATGATAAGGAAGACAGCGAAGTGTGAGGAAGAGATAGACCCAAGGACAGGGTACGGCCATATGACTATAACACCCGAAATTACCCAGTGCAGAACGGAATTCTTTCGTTGACACAGACCTTGACATTATGCTAAAGTGTTTTAGGTAGGCCTAAATTCGCGGCTTTTTTTAGGATCAATATTTACGTCTTCTAATTGTATTGTTAGAAGGACGTCTCGGGAGGTGCACATCATGCGGGTAATTATCACTTTGGCTTGTACAAGTTGCAAACAAAGAAACTATGCGACTACCAAAAACAAGCGAAATCACCCCGACCGCATGGAGATGAAGAAATTTTGCAAGTATTGTAACTCGCAAACTCCTCATCGCGAAACCAGATAGTCTGTGGAGGTGTAGTCGGCATGAAACGTAGTTTCAAGTCTATGTTTTCCTTTTTCACTGAGAGCTGGAGTGAACTCAAAAAAGTTCGCTGGCCAAGTCGTAAAGAATTGACCAACTATACATTGATCGTTCTCGGTACAATAGTAGTTGTCGCTATTTACTTCTGGGTTCTGGACATCGGTATTTCCGCTGTGATTGAAGCGATTATTTAGAGAGGTCCCAGGTGGCTTGATATGGAAAAAAGATGGTATGTCGTTCATACCTATTCTGGGTATGAGAATAAGGTCAAAGCCAATTTGGAAAAGCGCGTTGAGTCCATGGGCATGGAAGACAAAATATTCCGCGTTCTTGTTCCTATGGAAGAAGAAATCGTAAACAAAGACGGTAAGAAAAAAACCGTTATGCGTAAAGTTTACCCGGGTTATGTTTTGGTGGAAATGGTTCAGACTGATGATTCCTGGTATGTTGTCCGCAATACTCCGGGCGTTACTGGATTTGTTGGTTCGACAGGCTCAGGGTCTAAACCAACAGCTTTGCTTCCGGAAGAGGTAGAACAAATTCTGAAGCATATGGGCATGGTTGAACCTAAAGCGAAGATTGATTTCGAAATCAAGGAATCCGTACGTATTATGGTTGGTCCGTTTGCGAATTTTGTGGGATCCGTGGAAGAAATTTTGGCTGACAAGAGCAAGATCAAAGTGCATGTGAACATGTTTGGACGGGAAACCCCGCTAGAGTTGGATTTCACTCAAGTGGAGAAAATATAACATAAGCTAAGGGTTTCTTGTGGGAGAGCGCCAATGGCGTTCGAAGACCACTATTTTTGCAAGGAGGTGTCACTCATGGCTAAAAAAGTTATTAAAATGGTGAAACTGCAGATTCCTGCAGGGAAAGCGAATCCAGCGCCTCCAGTAGGTCCAGCGTTAGGTCAAGCAGGTGTCAACATCATGGCATTCTGTAAGGAATTTAATGCTCGTACTGCCGACCAGGCTGGCTTGATCATTCCGGTTGAAATTACAGTATTTGAAGACCGTTCCTTTACGTTCATCACTAAAACTCCTCCGGCTGCTGTTCTGCTTCGCATCGCTGCTAAAGTAGAAAAAGGATCCGGCGAACCAAACAAGAAAAAAGTAGCAAAAATCGGCCGCGCAGCGGTTCGTGAAATTGCTGAAACAAAAATGCCCGACCTTAACGCTGCAACTGTAGAAGCTGCAATGCGTATGGTTGAAGGTACTGCTCGCAGTATGGGTATCACAATCGAAGACTAGTAGTTTTCGAAGAATCGGTCATTCGTGACCCGCAAGTATGTGGGAGGAATTTCCGCTAACACCACAAAGGAGGAACATTTCATGGCTAAACATGGTAAGAAATACCAAGAAGCTGCTAAGCTGATCAACAGCGAAGCAACTTACGAGCCTTCAGAAGCTGTAGAGCTTGTGAAAAAGGCAGCGACTGCAAAATTCGACGAAACCGTTGAAGCAGCAGTTCGTCTGGGTGTAGACCCGCGTAAACAAGACCAAGCAGTTCGTGGTGTTGTTGTCCTGCCTCACGGCACAGGTAAAACACAACGCGTGCTTGTATTTGCAAAAGGTGAAAAAGCGAAAGAGGCAGAAGCTGCTGGCGCGGATTTTGTTGGTGATCAAGACATGATCAACAAAATTCAACAAGGCTGGTTTGAATTTGATGTCTGCGTAGCTACACCTGATATGATGAGTGAAGTCGGTAAACTGGGTCGTCTGCTTGGTGGTAAAGGTCTTATGCCTAACCCTAAAGCTGGCACAGTTACATTCGATGTTTCCAAGGCTGTGCAAGAAATCAAAGCCGGTAAAATCGAATATCGTCTTGACAAAGCAGGTCAAATTCACGCGCCAATCGGCAAAGTGTCCTTTGATGCTGCACAATTGAACGATAACCTTAAAGCTCTTATCGACGCTTTGAACCGTGCGAAACCAGCTGCTGCTAAAGGTGTATACCTTAAAGGCATCTCGATTTCTTCCACAATGGGTCCTAGCGCTCGTGTGAACACAACCGTCTTCAGATAAATAAGGGTTGACTCTTTGAGTCAATTTTGATAATCTATAACAGTTGTGAAACTTAAGGTATCAATCTTAACCTTGAATATGCTTACCGTAGACAGTAGGTGCCTTAGTGCTTAATTTCCTACCGAGGTGTTGTGATAGAAACAAGAAGTAACGAGCCCCGCTCGTATAACTTTCGTTTTATCAAGCCTTCGTGATTCTGCGGAGGCTTTTCTAATGCCTGCGTAGGAGCGGTGATGCTTTCCTTGGAAAGGACGCCGACACATAAATTTTCAGGAGGTGTATACATTGGCAAATGCAAAACTAATTCAAGCAAAACAGGATGCGGTTGACGTTGTTACTGCGAAACTGCAGAACAGTCTTTCGACTGTTGTAGCGGACTACCGTGGATTGACCGTTTCCCAAGTGACTGAACTGCGTAAGCAACTTCGTGAAGCTGGCGTTGAGTTTCAAGTCCTGAAGAACACATTGCTACGTCGCGCAACTGCTGCGGCTGAGTTGACTGAGTTGGATGGAGTTTTGACTGGTCCAACAGCTATCGCATTCAGCACAACTGATGCAGTAGCTCCAGCTAAAATTTTGAACGATTTCGCCAAGAAAAACGACGCTTTGAAATTGAAAGGCGGCGTAGTAGAAGGACGTGTCATCGACGCGGACCAATTGAAAGCACTGGCTGAGCTTCCATCCCGCGATGGTTTGCTGTCCATGCTGCTTAGCGTACTTCAAGCTCCAATGCGCAACTTCGCGCTTGCAGTTAAAGCTGTTGCTGAAAAAGAAGAACAAAGCGCGTAAGCCTTTGACTCTTGCAGCATAAATCAATACCACAAACAAATTTAAATTATAAATGGAGGTTCAATCATGAGTAAAGAAGCAATCTTGGAAGCAATTAAAGGCATGAGCGTATTGGAACTGAACGATCTGGTTAAAGCAATTGAAGAAGAATTCGGCGTAACAGCAGCAGCTCCAGTAGCAGCTGGCGGTGCGGTAGCAGCAGTAGCTGAAGAGCAATCCGAATTTGACGTAATTTTGACAGGCGCTGGCGCTTCCAAAATCAACGTTATCAAAATCGTTCGCGAAATCACAGGCCTTGGCTTGAAAGAAGCTAAAGACCTTGTAGACAACGCACCAAAAGCAATCAAAGAAAAAGTAAGCAAAGAAGAAGCCGAAGCTACTAAAGCAAAATTGGAAGAAGCAGGCGCAGCTGTAGAAGTGAAGTAATTCCTTCTATACTGAAAACCCCTTGAACTTGTTCAAGGGGTTTATTTTATAAAAATATAAAGATAAAGTATAAGTTTCACACTATACTTTATCTTTATATTTCTCGCTTAAACGCTTACCGTCCTTATAAGGACGTCGAAGACGTATATGCTTGATAGAGTTAGTAGGGTTGTGTGAATACAAACTATTAACATAAAGGAAAGGGAGGATAGAGATGTCGCAACATTATTATTCGCAGCAACCGGAAGTGCGTCATGACAGACGTACCATCGACACCGTTCTAAGAGGCAAAAGCTTTCGTTTTACAAGTGATGCGGGTGTGTTCTCTAAAGGAGACATCGATTACGGTAGTCGAGTTCTCATTGAAGCTATGGATATTCCGGACGGTTCGGCAGTGCTTGATGTGGGTTGCGGATATGGACCGATAGGCATAAGTGCAGCATACCTAGCCCCCAAAGGGCAAGTTACGATGGTTGATATTAATAGTCGTGCGGTAGAACTAGCGCGTGAAAATGCTCAGCACAATGGAATCCGGAATGTTACGGTAATGGAAAGCGATGTGCTCGGCGCATTGAATGAACAACAAAAGTTCGATGTGATTCTTACCAATCCTCCGATACGTGCAGGAAAAGCTGTAGTGCATCAGATTTTTGAAGAAGCTTATGAGCATTTGAATGAGGGTGGATTTCTGTGGATTGTTATTCAGAAGAAGCAGGGCGCTCCATCAGCGGTAGCTAAACTTGAAAGCTTGTTCTCAAATGTAGAAGAAGTGGGCAAAGACAAAGGTTATCGTATTATTAAAGCTCAAAAATAAAAATCAATAGGTTATTGACATGTGATAGTGATAATGGTATTATTATAAAATGTCAGTATTAAGATAGGCTCCATGTCTTTAGTTTGCTGAAAATGTCAAGCGATATATTGTCGCCGGCTAGCGCAAGCCGTACGGCAAGTTTTGTGCGAATTGGTTCTCTATGCTCTGGCGTAGCGAGTGTTACGCGGTAATAGATAATAGCGCATAAACTGTTGCTTGGTGACGTATAATATGTACGTTTTGGGCAAATCTACTGGATAAGGAGTATTTTGGTCATGGATAAGTGCGCTCTTTTTTCGAAGATTTCGATAAGGGCTTTTCTTTTATTTATGACTGAATCCTTGTAGTATGGTTCCATTATACGGTTCCAAACAAGGGTTCGCAATCAATTTTTAAGTGAGTAGACATGAGGGGTGAGTAAAGTTGGCAGGACATCTTGTTCAGTATGGTCGACGCACTCGGCGGAGCTATGCGAGAATTAACGAGGTACTCGAGGTCCCGAACCTGATCGAGATCCAACAAAAATCTTATGATTGGTTTTTGGAGGAAGGATTGCGGGAAATGTTTCAGGACATCTCGCCGATCCAGGATTTCACAGGTAATTTGGTACTAGAGTTCATTGATTACAGCCTGGGTGAACCAAAATATACGGTTGACGACGCTAAAGAGCGGGACGTGACGTATGCGGCTCCTCTGCGTGTAAAGGTGCGGCTCATTAATAAGGAGACCGGTGAGGTCAAAGAGCAGGAAGTGTTCATGGGAGATTTCCCGCTGATGACGGAGACCGGCACTTTTATTATTAACGGTGCGGAACGGGTTATTGTCAGCCAGTTGGTTCGCTCTCCAAGCGTCTATTTCAGCACAAAAGTGGATAAGAACGGCAAAAAAACCTACACCGCCACAGTAATCCCGAACCGCGGAGCCTGGTTGGAACTTGAGACCGACGCTAAGGATATTATGTATGTTCGTATCGATCGGACTCGTAAAATTCCTGTTACCGTACTTTTGCGTGCTCTCGGTTTCGGTAGTGATGCCGAAATTCTGGAATTGCTTGGCAATGATGAATATATTCGCAATACGCTGGATAAAGACAACACGGACTCCACGGAGAAGGCGCTTATTGAAATTTATGAGCGTTTGCGTCCGGGCGAACCGCCGACACTAGACAATGCCAAAAGTTTGCTGGTCGCGCGTTTCTTTGATCCAAAACGCTACGACCTAGCTAATGTAGGCCGTTACAAAATCAATAAAAAGCTACACATTAAGAACCGTCTTTTCAATCAACGTCTTGCTCAGCCTTTGGTTGACGAAGCTACAGGAGAAATCCTGGCAGAGTCCGGTCAAATGGTCGATCGCAGACTGCTTGATGAATTGATTCCATACTTCGAAAAGAATGTTGCCTTTAAGAACTACCGTGTTACTGGTGGAGTTATGGACAGCGAAGATATTCCTCTTCAAACGATTGACGTATTCTCGCCAATTGAAGAAGGTCGGGTTATTAAGCTGATTGCTAACGGCAACATCGACAAGTCTGTTAAGCACATTACTCAAGCTGATATTATATCCTCGATCAGCTACTTTATTAATTTGCTTCACGGAATTGGTAATACCGATGATATTGACCATCTGGGTAACCGTCGTCTGCGTTCTGTGGGTGAACTTCTGCAGAATCAGTTCCGAATCGGTTTGTCCCGTATGGAGCGCGTTGTGCGTGAAAGAATGTCGATTCAGGATGCTAATGCAATTACGCCTCAAGCTCTGATCAATATTCGTCCGGTTATCGCGTCCATTAAAGAGTTCTTCGGTAGCTCCCAGTTGTCTCAGTTTATGGACCAGACGAACCCACTTGCGGAACTTACGCATAAACGTCGTCTGTCTGCACTCGGACCCGGTGGTCTGACACGTGAACGCGCGGGCTTTGAAGTTCGTGACGTCCATCACAGTCACTACGGCCGGATGTGTCCAATTGAAACACCGGAAGGTCCGAACATTGGATTGATCAACTCCTTGTCCACCTTTGCTCGTATCAACGAATATGGCTTTATTGAAGCTCCGTATCGTTGGGTAGATCCAAAGACAGGTAAGGTAACTGAACAAATCGATTATCTGACTGCTGATGAGGAAGATAATTATGTAGTTGCTCAGGCTAACGTATTGATCGATGAAGATGGCTCCTTTAAGGAAGACATGGTAATCGTTCGTTACAATAAAGACTCTGACAACATTACAACAATGCCAAGTAATCGTGTAGATTACATGGACGTTTCGCCTAAACAGGTCGTATCCGTCGCTACGGCGCTCATTCCGTTCCTTGAGAACGATGACTCCAACCGCGCTCTGATGGGATCTAACATGCAGCGTCAAGCCGTTCCACTTCTAATTCCTAAAGCTCCGCTCGTCGGAACAGGGATGGAACATAAATCCGCTAAGGATTCTGGCGTATGTGTTGTTTCTAAGTATGACGGTATTATCGAACGCTCTTCAGCTAATGAAATTTGGCTGCGCCGGGTTGAGACTGTCGAAGGCAAAGAAGTTAAAGGCGATATCGTTAAATATAAATTACACAAATTTATGCGTTCTAACCAAGGTACCTGTATTAACCAACGTCCTCTAGCTAAAAGAGGGGATATTGTTAAGAAGGGTGACATCCTGGCGGACGGTCCTTCTACAGAAATGGGCGAACTTGCTCTTGGTCGTAACGTAGTCGTTGCGTTCATGACTTGGGAAGGTTACAACTACGAGGATGCGATCCTGTTAAGTGAAAAACTAGTTAAGGAAGATGTATACACTTCGATTCATATCGAGGAATACGAATCCGAAGCTCGTGACACTAAACTGGGACCTGAAGAAATCACACGTGATATTCCAAACGTGGGCGAAGAAGCTCTGCGCAATCTTGATGAGCGTGGAATTATCCGCATCGGTGCGGAAATCAGTGCTGGTGACATTCTAGTTGGTAAGGTTACTCCAAAGGGTGTAACTGAATTGACTGCAGAAGAGCGTCTCCTACACGCTATCTTTGGTGAGAAGGCTCGTGAAGTACGGGATACCTCTTTACGCGTTCCTCACGGTAGTGATGGTATTATCGTTGATGTTAAAGTATTTACACGTGAGAACGGCGATGAGCTGCCTCCTGGCGTAAATCAATTGGTTCGTGTGTACATCGCTCAGAAACGTAAGATTTCTGAAGGTGACAAAATGGCCGGACGTCACGGTAACAAGGGTGTCGTTGCTCGTATCCTGCCAGAAGAAGATATGCCGTTCCTTCCGGACGGTACGCCAGTACAGGTTGTTCTTAACCCTCTAGGCGTTCCTTCTCGTATGAACATCGGACAGGTGCTTGAGGTCCATATTGGTATGGCCGCATTGCGTCTGGGAATTCACATTGCAACGCCGGTATTCGACGGAGCGCGTGAGTACGACGTATTTGATACGATGGAAGAAGCTGGCATGCAGCGTAATGGTAAGACTGTATTGTACGATGGTCGTACAGGTGAACGCTTCGAACGTGAAGTTACTGTCGGCGTCATGCATATGATCAAACTGGCGCACATGGTTGATGATAAGATTCACGCCCGTTCAACAGGACCTTACTCACTAGTTACGCAACAGCCACTGGGTGGTAAAGCTCAGTTTGGTGGACAGCGTTTCGGGGAGATGGAAGTGTGGGCGCTTGAAGCTTACGGTGCTGCATATACATTGCAAGAAATTTTGACCGTAAAATCCGATGACGTGGTTGGTCGCGTGAAGACGTACGAATCCATTGTCAAAGGTGAAAATGTACCGGAACCAGGTGTTCCTGAGTCGTTCAAGGTATTGATCAAAGAACTGCAGTCCCTGGGTATGGATGTTAAGATTCTTAGCGGTGACGAGCAGGAAATTGAAATGAGAGAGTTGGACGATGAGGACGAGACGTCAGGCGACAAGTTGAGCCTCAATTTAGAAGGCGCAGAAGTCGGAGTAGAATAATCACGTTGGAGCTTTTGAGTTCCATTTTATAAAGGACCGCGCCCTCTTTTGATGTAACAGTCAGAGGAGGGCAAAGCGGTACTAAATCAGGATTAGGTTAAGGAGGGTTGCTCCTTGTTGGACGTTAACAATTTTGAATTTATGAAAATCGGACTCGCTTCTCCGGAGAAGATTCGTTCATGGTCCCGCGGAGAAGTTAAGAAACCGGAAACCATTAACTATCGTACATTGAAACCGGAAAAAGAGGGTCTTTTCTGCGAGCGTATCTTTGGACCGCAAAAAGACTGGGAATGTCATTGCGGTAAATACAAACGTGTCCGTTATAAGGGCGTAGTCTGCGACCGTTGTGGCGTTGAAGTTACTCGTGCTAAAGTTCGTCGTGAACGTATGGGTCACATTGAATTGGCTGCTCCGGTATCTCATATCTGGTACTTCAAAGGTATCCCAAGCCGTATGGGTTTGGCACTAGATATGTCTCCAAGATCACTTGAAGAGATTATCTACTTCGCTTCGTATGTTGTAACTGACCCAGGTGAAACACCACTGGAAAAGAAACAACTTCTATCCGAGAAAGAATATCGTAGCTACCGTGAAAAATACGGTTACGGATTCCAAGCGGGCATGGGTGCTGAAGCTGTTAAGAAGCTTCTTCAAGACATCGACATCGAAAAAGAGCTGGAATTCCTCAAAGAAGAACTGCGTACGGCCCAAGGCCAACGTCGGAACCGGGCGATCAAACGTCTGGAAGTCATTGAAGCATTCCGTAACTCAGGCAACAAACCTGATTGGATGATCATGGATGTTCTTCCGGTTATTCCTCCGGAGCTTCGTCCGATGGTTCAATTGGATGGTGGCCGTTTTGCTACGTCTGATTTGAACGATCTTTATCGTCGTGTTATTAACCGGAACAACCGTCTGAAAAGACTGCTGGATCTTGGTGCACCTGACATTATCGTGCAGAACGAGAAACGGATGCTACAGGAAGCTGTCGATGCTCTCATCGATAACGGCCGTAGAGGACGTCCGGTAACGGGTCCTGGTAACCGTCCATTGAAATCTCTCAGCCACATGCTGAAAGGTAAACAAGGACGTTTCCGTCAGAACTTGCTCGGTAAACGGGTTGACTACTCTGGTCGTTCCGTTATCGTTGTAGGACCGTACCTCAAGATGTATCAGTGCGGACTTCCTAAGAAAATGGCGCTAGAATTGTTCAAGCCTTTTGTCATGAAGGAATTGGTTAATAAGGGCCTAGCCCACAACATAAAGAGCGCAAAACGTAAAGTTGAGCGTGTAAGTCCTGAAGTATGGGATGTACTTGAAGAAGTAATCAGAGAGCACCCAGTACTTCTAAACCGCGCACCAACACTTCACCGTCTCGGTATCCAAGCTTTTGAACCGATTTTGGTGGAAGGTCATGCTATTCGTCTTCACCCACTCGTATGTACGGCTTATAACGCCGACTTTGACGGTGACCAAATGGCAGTGCACGTTCCTCTGTCAGCAGAAGCTCAAGCGGAAGCACGTATTCTCATGCTTGCATCCGGTAATATCTTGAACCCTAAAGACGGAAAACCGGTTGTAACACCTTCCCAGGATATGGTACTTGGTACTTTCTACCTGACCATGGACAACAAGGAAGAAAAAGGATCAGGTATGATTCTGCGTACCGTAAATGAAGCTGTATCAGCTTACCAACGCGGAACTGCAGGTCTTCATGCTCGTGTAGCTATTCCAGTTAAAGCACTGGGTAAGACTTGCTTTACGGAAAAACAACAAGGCGCAATGTTGATTACTACGATCGGTAAGATTATCTTTAATGAAATTTACCCAAGTAGTTTCCCTTATATCAATGAAGCGACTAAGACTAACTTGCTGCATGGCACGCCAGAGAAATACTTTATCTATGAAAAAGGCGCAGATATTCGCGAGCTGATTGAATCCGCTCCTGAAGCCAGCGCTGTAGGTAAAGAATATCTGGGTCTGATTATCGCACGTTGTTTTGAAACTTATCATACAACCAAAACCTCTATGATTTTGGATAAAATCAAACAACTCGGCTTTACTTACTCCACACGTTCCGGTGTTACCGTTGCTGTGTCGGATGTTATCGTGCCTGAGGAAAAAGTTACGATCTTGAAAGAGTCCGAAGCTAAGGTAGATGTGGTTGCTAACCAATATCGCCGTGGTCTGATCACTAATGACGAACGGTACGACCGTGTTATTGAGATCTGGTCGAAGACGAAGGATGATCTTACGAACATCCTGCTTAAATCGATGGACCGTTTCAACTCTATCATGCTCATGGTTGACTCCAAAGCGCGGGGTAACAAATCGCAGATCACTCAGCTGGGTGGTATGCGTGGTCTGATGGCAACACCTTCGGGTCGGATTTTCGAATTGCCAATTAAAGCGAACTTCCGTGAAGGTCTAACGGTCTTGGAGTACTTTATCTCCACTCACGGAGCGCGTAAAGGTCTTGCCGATACCGCACTTCGTACTGCTGACTCCGGTTACTTGACTCGTCGTCTCGTTGACGTAGCTCAGGATGTTATCGTCCGTGAGGAAGATTGTGGAACAGATAAAGGATTTACAGTTAGTCGTATTCAGGATGGTAAAGAGGTTATTGAGGATCTGTATGACCGTATTGAAGGTCGTTACTGCTTCGAGACTGTTCGTCATCCAGAAACAGGTGAAATCATTGTTCACCGGAACGATTTGATTGACTCTGATAAAGCGGAAGCAATCGTGAATGCTGGGGTAACTAAGCTGCAAATTCGCTCTGTACTAAGCTGCCGTGCTCGTCATGGTGTTTGTAAGAAATGTTACGGACGTAACTTGGCAACTGGTAAACACGTTGAGATTGGTGAAGCGGTTGGTATTATCGCTGCACAATCCATCGGTGAACCAGGAACCCAGCTTACAATGCGTACGTTCCATACCGGCGGTGTTGCCGGTGATGACATCACGCAAGGTTTGCCGCGTATTCAAGAGTTGTTTGAAGCCCGTAACCCTAAAGGTCAAGCTACAATCAGTGAGATCGATGGTGTAATCAAGGAAATCCGTGAAACTAAGGATCGTCGTGAAATCGAGGTTCAAGGTGAAGCAGAATCCAAGACTTATTCCATTACTTATGGTTCACGTCTACGTGTCAGCGAAGGCCAAGAAATTGAAGCCGGCGATGAGTTGACAGACGGTTCGATTGACCCTAAAGAAATGCTGCGAATCAAAGGGATCCGTGGGGTACAAAACTACATTCTGCAAGAAGTTCAGCGTGTATATCGTAACCAGGGCGTTGAGATCAATGATAAGCACATTGAAGTTATGATCAAACAAATGCTTCGGAAGATCCGTATCATTGATGCAGGTGACACAAGTCTGTTACCAGGTGCGTTTGCGGATATTCATGAATATGAAGCTGCTAACAAGGAAGCCATCTTGTCAGGTAAAGAGCCTGCAGTTGCTAAACCGGTCTTACTCGGTATAACCAAGGCATCTCTTGAGACAGATTCCTTCTTATCCGCTGCATCTTTCCAAGAAACTACTCGTGTCTTAACAGACGCTGCTATCAAAGGCAAAGTAGATAAGTTGCTTGGACTCAAAGAAAATGTTATTATCGGTAAGTTGATTCCTGCAGGTACTGGTATGAATCGTTACCGTAATGTTAAGCTAAGTGATCCAAATGCAGAAAGCGCACTTGAATCTTTAGAGCCGGTTCCTGCTGAATAAATTAGCAATCATGGTAGTGAACTCGTGTCATACCTATTTATAGGTGTGACACGAATATCTGCTGTGTATAATATTCATAAAAATTATTGCTGAATTTCTTGACACCATCTATTGATAATGCTAAAATGTCTAAGGTGCGTGAGTAGCCATGTTATCCTTGTTCATTGGAGGTAATGATTATGACTGATGATAGAGGACTACAGGATGCTCAGGTCAAGATCGGTACCAAACAAACCGTCAAGGCGGTAGAGTTGGGCCAAGCTGCAGAAGTCTATGTGGCAGAGGACGGAGATCAAAGGCTTACTTCCAGGATAGTTATGCTTTGTAACAAACAAGGTGTTAAGATCACATACGTGGATACGATGCTGAATTTGGGCAAGGCCTGCGGAATAGAAGTTGGCGCTGCGATGGCAGCCGTCTTAAAACAATAGCTACGGAAATGTTTTTGTACTGGGGTGAACTCCAGCGGCAAGAACTTTTCATTTGTCTTTTTATGAACCGCCTGGGTCTGTGGGCTTAGAGTTCTTAAATCGGCTATCATTTCAGGAAGGGGGTGGCAACAACATGCCAACAATTAACCAATTGGTTCGTAAAGGTCGTCAAGCCAAAATCGAAAAATCTAAATCTCCCGCTCTTCAAAAAGGGTATAACGCCCTCAAGCGTGAGGCTACAAATTTGAGCGCTCCGCAAAAACGCGGTGTGTGCACTCGTGTTGGTACTATGACTCCACGTAAACCAAACTCAGCGCTTCGTAAATATGCCCGTGTTCGTTTGACGAACCGTCTCGAGGTAACAGCTTATATCCCGGGTATCGGACATAACTTACAAGAGCACAGTGTTGTATTACTTCGCGGAGGTAAAGTAAAGGACCTTGCAGGGGTTCGTTACCATATCGTTCGTGGTGCATTGGATACAGCAGGTGTAGCTAACCGGATGCAAGCTCGTTCTAAATACGGTGCTAAACGTCCTAAAGCTAAGAAATAAGAAAAAATTCTAGAATAATAAACATTTAAGAAAGGGGGATATCCATGCCACGCAAAGGTCCAGTTACTAAGAGAGACGTATTGCCAGATCCGTTGTATAATAGCAAGTTGGTTACTCGTTTGATTAACCGCATTATGCTGGGTGGTAAAAGAGGTGTCGCTCAAAGCATTCTGTACAATTCATTCAAGTTGATTGAAGAACGTACGGGTAAAGATCCGATGGAAGTTTTCGAAGCTGCCATCAAGAATATCATGCCGGTTTTGGAAGTCAAAGCTCGTCGTGTCGGTGGTGCTAACTATCAAGTGCCTATCGAGGTTAAACCAGAGAGACGTACTGCTCTGGGATTACGTTGGCTCGTAAACTACTCTCGCAACCGCGGTGAGAAGACGATGGAAGAGCGTTTGGCGGCTGAGATCATCGACGCTTCCAACAACACAGGCGCTTCTGTTAAGAAACGCGAAGATACACACAAAATGGCTGAAGCAAACAAAGCGTTCGCTCACTACCGTTGGTAGGATTAAGGTCATTCAAATAACTTATATTTTGAAGGGAGATCCATTTCATGGCTAGAGAGTTCTCCTTAAAAAATACACGTAATATCGGGATCATGGCGCATATTGATGCTGGTAAAACAACTACCACAGAGCGGATTCTTTTCTATACAGGCCGTACGCACAAAATCGGTGAAGTTCACGAGGGTGCTGCTACAATGGACTGGATGGAGCAAGAACAAGAGCGCGGAATCACGATTACGTCCGCTGCTACGACTGCTGCGTGGAAAGGTCACCGCATCAATATCATTGATACCCCAGGACACGTTGACTTCACTGTTGAAGTTGAACGTTCCCTGCGTGTATTGGATGGGGCAGTAGGTGTATTTAGTGCAAAAGAGGGCGTTGAGCCTCAGTCTGAAACCGTATGGAGACAGGCTGACCGTTATAACGTTCCACGTATTGCATATGTGAACAAAATGGACATTATCGGTGCGGATTTCCTTAACGTAATCGAAACTATGCGTGATCGCCTTCAAGCCAATGCAGTTGCTATTCAATTGCCAATTGGTGCAGAAAGTGATTTCACTGGTATTATCGACCTTGTTGAGCAAAAAGCACACATGTTCAGAGATGATCTAGGCCAAAACATCGAAGTAACGGATATTCCGGAAGAATATTTGGCCAAAGTTGAGGAGCTGCGTCTCGAGTTGATCGAGAAAGTTGCTGAACTTGATGAAGATCTGACTATGAAGTACTTGGAAGGCGAAGAAATTACAGTTCCGGAAATTAAAGCTGCACTGCGCAAAGGCGTAGTTGAAGTTAAATTGTTCCCTGTAATTGTTGGATCCTCCTACCGTAACAAAGGTATTCAGCTTATGCTGGATGCTGTTGTTGATTACTTGCCATCTCCTCTTGACGTTCCAGCTATCACTGGACATCTTGATGATGGAACTGAAGCAATTCGTCATTCTTCGGATGAAGAACCGTTTGCAGCTTTGGCATTTAAAATCATGACTGACCCTTATGTAGGTAAACTTACGTTCTTCCGTGTATACTCTGGTGTTCTAGAGTCCGGATCTTACGTAGTTAATGCTACTAAGAACAAGCGTGAACGTATTGGTCGTATCCTTCAAATGCATGCTAACAGCCGTCAAGAGATTTCCATCGTGTATTCTGGTGACATCGCTGCAGCAGTTGGTTTGAAAGATACCAGCACAGGTGATACACTGTGTGATGAGAAGCATCCAGTAATTCTGGAATCAATGAACTTCCCTGATCCAGTTATCGAAATCGCTGTTGAACCAAAAACAAAAGCTGACCAAGATAAATTGGGCGTTGCTCTCGGTAAGTTGACTGAAGAGGATCCTACTCTTCGTGCTCATACTGATGAAGAAACAGGTCAAACTATCCTGGCTGGTATGGGTGAACTTCACTTGGACATCATCATCGACCGTATGCGTCGTGAGTTCAAAGTAGAAACCAATGTGGGTAAACCACAGGTTGCTTACCGCGAAACGTTCAAGGCACCTGCTCGCGTCGAAGGTAAATTTGTACGCCAATCTGGTGGTCGTGGTCAGTACGGTCACGTATGGGTGGAATTTGAACCCCTCGAGCCAGGTACTGGTAGCAAATTCGAAAGTAAAGTTGTCGGTGGCTCGGTTCCTAGAGAGTACATCGCTCCTGCACTTGCGGGTATCGAAGAACAAATGAAAAACGGCGTACTTGCAGGCTTCCCGCTTGTAGACGTTAAAGCTACCATCGTTGATGGTTCTTACCATGATGTCGATTCCAACGAAATGGCATTTAAAATTGCCGGCTCGATGGCGCTTAAAGCAGCTAAAGACAAGTGTAAACCTGTCCTGCTTGAGCCAATCATGAAAGTAGAAGTAACTGTTCCTGAGGAATATATGGGTGATGTTATGGGTATGCTGAACTCCCGCCGTGGCCGTATCGAAGGTATGGATTCCCGTGGTGGAGCGCAAATTATCCGTGCTAAGGTGCCTCTTTCCGAAATGTTCGGATACTCTACAACTCTTCGTTCTGGTACTCAAGGACGTGGCGTATTCTCAATGGAGCTTTCTCACTATGAAGAAGTTCCTAAGTCCATTGCGGAAGAGATCGCTGCTAAGAACAAAGGCGGAGAATAATTACTAGTTTTAACTTGCCGTCCGAGTATAATTACTCAGTCATCTAAGATAAACATATATGCGGGCGGCTCAAATATAAGGAACCCCACATTAAGGAGGAACTGTTCAAATGGCAAAGGCAAAGTTTGAACGTAACAAACCGCACGTTAACATCGGTACTATTGGTCACGTCGACCATGGTAAAACGACTCTGACTGCTGCAATCACTACTGTATTGTCCAAAACTTACGGTGGCGCAGCTATCGCATTCGATCAAATCGACAAAGCTCCTGAAGAGCGCGAACGTGGTATCACAATCTCCACTTCCCACGTTGAATATGAAACTCCTAACCGTCACTACGCTCACGTAGACTGCCCTGGTCACGCCGACTATGTTAAAAACATGATCACAGGCGCAGCGCAAATGGACGGAGCTATCCTGGTTGTATCCGCAGCTGATGGCCCTATGCCACAAACTCGCGAGCACATCCTGTTGTCCCGTCAAGTAGGTGTTCCATACATCGTTGTTTTCTTGAACAAATGCGACATGGTTGAAGACGAAGAGTTGTTGGAATTGGTTGAAATGGAAGTTCGTGACTTGCTGAGCGAGTATGACTTCCCAGGCGACGACACTCCAATCATTCGTGGTTCTGCTCGTGAAGCTCTTCAAAACCCAGAAGGCGAATATGCTAAGAAGATTGTTGAAATGTTCGAAACAATCGACGAGTACATTCCACTTCCAGAGCGTCAAACTGACAAACCATTCTTGATGCCTGTCGAAGATGTATTCTCCATCACTGGCCGCGGTACTGTGGCAACTGGTCGCGTAGAACGCGGAACAGTTAAAGTCGGAGAAGAAATCGAAATCGTTGGTATTCACGAAGAAACTAAGAAATCCGTAGTTACGGGCGTAGAAATGTTCCGTAAATTGCTGGATTCCGCTCAAGCGGGCGACAACATCGGAGCTTTGCTTCGTGGTGTAGACCGTACTATGATCGAGCGTGGCCAAGTATTGGCTAAACCGAACTCTGTTAAACCACACACTGAGTTCACTGCTCAAATCTACGTTTTGACTAAAGAAGAAGGCGGACGTCATAAACCATTCTTCACTGGTTACCGTCCACAGTTCTACTTCCGTACAACTGACGTAACTGGCATCATCAACTTGCCAGAAGGTACTGAAATGGTTATGCCTGGTGACAACATCACTGTAACTGTTGCTTTGATCTCCCCTATCGCTATTGAAGAAGGTACTAAATTCTCCATTCGCGAAGGTGGCCGTACAGTTGGAGCAGGTAGCGTAGCTTCCATCCAAAAATAAATTCGTTTCTATCTGCGGGTAGACTCTGAATCATAGTGCCCCGGATTCTTCTTGCGGAGAATCCGGGGCTTTTTGTTTTCTGAAACAATAATTCACATTTCGACATTTTAGAGTAAAATGAAGGAGGGCTAATAATGTAAAAATATAGGAATTAGGGGAGAGCGATAATATGGGGAAATGTCCTTTTTCCTTTCTGCATGCGCTAACTGCACGTAATAATAATGTGGATTCTCCTGCCTCTCATTCCTTAGATCTCAAGCATCAGAGCAAATATGCTGAGGAGTCTTTTCACAAGCTGGAGGGTTATGATGAACTCAATGAGCAAATGAGAATGATTGATCTATCTGAATCAGATTTGAACTTATTACGTAGGGTGAAGCCTAGTGTTGAAAAGAATATAGACTATATAATTGATCAATTTTATAATTCGGTATTAGGTATGGATAAACTCGAAGCCATTATATTGGAGCATAGTAGTATCGAGAGGTTGAAAACAACGCTCCGCGAACATATCATTGAAATTTTTGCTGGCAAAGTTGATGAAGAATACATATCAAAGCGAATGAAGTTTGCTAATATTCATAAAAGAGTAGGACTTGAGCCTAAATGGTACTTATCCGCTTTTCAAAATCTTCAGAATGTTTTTAAACAAGTTATCTATAATGAGACACATGATGACAATATACGTCTACATTTAGTTAAGACCGTAACTAAGCTGCTTAATCTTGAACAACAACTTGTCCTAGAAGAATACGAGAAGGAGAACGTCAAAGAGAAGGAACAGCAATACCTTTTGGTTAAAAATGAATTAAAGCAGAAAATTGCTGAATTCAGCAGCGAATTAATAGATTTTAGTATCGACACAAATGCCGCTGTGAAGCAGCTAGTAGCCAGTAGCAATGAAGTGAGTAGAACATTCCAACGTACAGCTACATCTGCTGTAGAGTCGCAGGGGTTGGCTGCAGATGGACATGAGCATTTGGATAGCTTAACAGGACAGATTAATCTTATTTATCAAAGTACTAGTCAAATGGAACATTCAGTCCAGGAATTAAGCAATTCCTCTAACCAAATTCAAAAAAATTGTAAATTCAGTTAAAGATATTGCTGACCAAACTAAAATTCTTTCACTTAATGCAACGATAGAAGCAGCTAGAGTCGGAGTGCATGGCAGAGGGTTTAGTGTAGTTGCTCAAGAAGTTAGTCGGTTGGCAGAGGATACGAAGAATACTGTAATTCAGATCGTAGAGCTGACTTATAAATCGGGAAGTCTCACACAACAGGTCGTTGAGGAGATACGTAAGGTACAGGAGCTAACCAAAAGCGGGAAACATCAATCCGTTGAGACTAGTCTATTATTTTCCGAAATTGTAGAGGCGATGAGGAGTAGCACACAAGAGATTGTTATAGTAGAAGAAGAAATAAGAACTTTGATTCAGACGATAGAGGGAATTGGGGCAGCAACAGCACAGACTGCGGAGTCAGCTGAGTTTTTTAAGTCTGCCACTGAGAATCTTTAACCTATATAATAGTAATAAAGCAGCGCATGAAAAAAATATGCGTTGTTTTGCTATTTTAGCTTGCAATACTGCCGCCTATTATATATAATAATAAATGTTGTTCTGAGACGTTGCGATGATGTGAGAGGTTACTGACACACCCGGCCCCTTTGCCATGAGGTCGACGTCAGAAAATTTTCACGGAGTATGTCCGATAATAAATTGGGCGATAGAAGGAGGGACTAAAATGGCAAAGCAAAAAATTCGTATTCGCTTGAAAGCATACGACCACAGAATTCTTGATCAATCCGCAGAGAAAATCGTTGAAACTGCAAAACGTTCGGGTGCTGGTGTATCTGGACCGATTCCGTTGCCAACTGAGAAGCAAATCATTACTATTCTCCGTGCGGTACACAAGTACAAGGATTCCCGTGAACAGTTTGAACAACGGACTCACAAACGTTTGATCGATATTGTGAACCCAACACCACAAACTGTGGATGCCTTGATGCGCTTGGATCTACCGTCCGGTGTAGATATCGAAATCAAATTGTAATTCTTTATTAGTAACTTAGGAAAAGAAAAGAGGTGTCAACATTGAAAGGTATCTTAGGAAAAAAACTCGGTATGACTCAAGTGTTTACTCCAGAAGGTAACGTAATTCCAGTTACTGTTATCGAAGCAGGACCTTGTGTAGTACTGCAAAAGAAAGACCTGAATATCGACGGATATGAAGCAGTGCAATTGGGCTTTTCTGATAAAAAAGAAAGTCGCTCCAATAAGCCTGAACAGGGTCACGCCAAAAAGGCAAATGCAACACCTAAGCGCTACGTTCGCGAAATTCGCGGTGTTGATCTCGGGTCTCTCGAGGTTGGACAAGAGCTGAAGGCTGATATCTTTGCTGAGGGCGAATTTGTTGACGTAACTGGTACATCTAAAGGTAAAGGTTTCCAAGGTAACATTAAACGTTGGGGACAAAGCCGCGGACCAATGGCACACGGATCGCGTTACCACAGAAGACCGGGTTCCATGGGTTCTATCCAAGCTAACCGTGTTCCGAAGGGCAAACGCCTTCCAGGACATATGGGTCACACGACTATCACGGTTCAAAAGCTTGAAATCATCAAGGTTGACGTTGAACGTAACGTATTGCTGGTTAAAGGCGCTATCCCAGGTCCTAAAAACAGCTTCGTGAAAGTTAAACAAACCGTTAAGAAATAATTACCTAAGAAAGGAGGAACATGAAATGCCAAAAGTAACACTTTTTAATATTAGTGGCAACGAAGTTGGTGAAGTAGAACTGAGCGATACAGTATTCGGTATTGAACCGAATGAGCACGTTCTACATGAAGCTGCGCTTATGCAAAGAGCTTCCCTTCGTCGTGGTACACACAAAGTAAAAGGACGTTCTGAAGTTCGTGGCGGTGGACGTAAGCCTTGGAAACAAAAAGGTACAGGTCGCGCTCGTCAAGGCTCCATTCGTTCTCCACAATGGAAAGGCGGCGGCGTTGTCTTCGGACCAACTCCACGCAGCTATTCCTGGAAATTGCCTAAGAAGGTTCGTCGTTTGGCGATCAAATCCGCTTTGTCCTCGAAAGTACTCGAGAATGACATTATCGTATTGGATAGCTTGACAATGAATGCTCCGAAGACGAAAGAATTCGCAGCAATCTTGAACAACCTGAAAGTGGATCGCAAAGCGTTGATCGTAGCTACTAGCTATGATGATAACGTAGCACTTTCCGCTCGTAACATCCCTGGGGTGAAATTCGTAGCGGCTGACGGCATTAATGTTCTTGACGTACTGACGTACGACAAACTGATCATCACTAAAGAAGCAGTTCTGAAGGTAGAGGAGGTGTTCGCGTAATGAAAGATCCTCGTGATATTATCAAACGTCCGGTGATTACGGAACGTACTTCCGACTACATGAGCGAAATGAAATACGCTTTTGAAGTGGATATCCGTGCTAACAAAACCGAAATCAAAAAAGCTGTCGAGGCTATTTTCAAAGTAAAAGTAACAAATGTGAACACAATGCGCGTACCTGGTAAACTGAAACGTTATGGTAAATATTCTGGTTACACTCCAGAGTGGAAAAAAGCCATCGTTAAGCTTAGCCCGGACAGCAAACCGCTTGAATTTTTTGAAGCGGTAGAATAATACTCTTAAAGTAAGGAGGAAACTATAGTGCCAATCAAAAAGTACAAACCGACCTCTCCGGCAAGACGACACATGTCTGTGTCTACGTTTGAAGAAATCACAACAAACCAGCCAGAGAAATCGTTGCTTTCTCCGTTGTTCAAACATGCGGGACGCAACAACCAAGGTAAAATTACGGTTCGTCACCATGGCGGCGGACACAAACGTAAATACCGTATTATCGACTTCAAGCGGACTAAAGACGGCATACCAGGTAGCGTTGCTACAATCGAGTATGACCCGAACCGTACATCTAATATTGCTTTGATCCACTATGCTGATGGAGAGAAACGTTATATCATCGCTCCTAAAGGCCTAAAAGTTGGGGATAAAGTAGAATCCGGCCCAACAGCCGACATCAAAATTGGTAACAGTCTTGCATTGGAGAACATCCCAGTGGGTACAGTTATCCACAATATTGAGTTGAAACCAGGTAAAGGCGGACAATTGGTTCGTGCTGCTGGTACAGAAGCTCAATTGCTTGGTAAAGAAGAAAAGTACTGTTCCGTTCGTTTGTCATCCGGTGAGGTTCGTAAGATCCTTAGCGTATGCCGTGCAACTATCGGTTCCGTAGGTAACGAAGATCATGAATTGATCAAAATCGGTAAAGCTGGACGTAGTCGCTGGCTGGGCCGTCGCCCTGAAGTACGCGGTGTAGTAATGAACCCGAACGATCACCCACACGGTGGTGGTGAAGGCCGCGCTCCAATCGGACGTAAATCGCCTATGTCTCCATGGGGTAAACCAACCCTTGGTTACAAAACGCGTAAGAAAAACAAGGCATCTGATAAATATATCGTTCGCCGCCGCACGAAATAAGACGCTTCTGGCAAGTTAATAAAGCGCGAAGCGTCGATTCGCGGTTTGAAGAACCGGATGAAGGGAGGATTCACACATGGGTCGCAGTTTAAAGAAGGGGCCGTTTATCGATGGCTACCTACTTAAAAAAGTTGAGGAACTGAACGAGGCTGAGAAAAAGGTTGTAGTTAAAACTTGGTCCCGTCGCTCAACCATTTTCCCTCAGTTTATCGGACATACGTTTGGTGTATATGACGGCCGTAAACACGTGCCTGTATACGTAACAGAAGATATGGTAGGTCACAAGTTGGGCGAGTTCGCGCCAACACGTACTTACAAAGGCCACGCGGGTGACGATAAGAAAACAAGAAGATAATAATAAGGTCTCTGTTTGAAAGGAGGTTAAACAATGGAAGCAAAAGCACATGCAAGATCGGTGCGGATTTCCGCTCGTAAAGCGAAACTGGTTGTTGACTTGATTCGTGGTAAGCAAGTGGGGGAAGCAATTGCTATTCTTCGCCACACTCCGAAATCCGCTTCTCCGGTCGTTGAGAAGTTGCTTAATTCGGCAATTGCGAATGCTGAGCATAACTATTCTTTGGACGTGAACAGTTTGTTCGTTAGCGAGGTTTTCGTTAACCAAGGACCTACTATGAAACGTTTCCGTCCGCGCGCCATGGGCCGCGCAAGTCGGATCAATAAACGCACGAGCCACATTACACTGGTGGTATCTGAGAAATAAGGAGGGATAACACGTGGGTCAAAAGGTAAATCCAATCGGACTCCGGATCGGGATCATTCGCGATTGGGAATCTAAATGGTATGCAGGAAAAGATTTCGGTACTCTTCTGATGGAAGACGTCAAAATCCGGGAATACCTTAAAGGTAAGTTGAAGGATTCCGCTGTTTCCCATATCGAGATCGAAAGAGCGGCTAACCGCGTGAACGTTACAATTCATACTGCTAAACCAGGTATGGTTATTGGTAAGGGCGGAGCTGAAGTAGAAGTACTTCGCAGCGCAGTTACAGCAATCGCTGGTGGCAAAAAAGTACACATCAACATCAATGAAATTAAGCACCCTGAATTGGATGCAATTCTTGTAGCTGAGAGCATTGCTCAACAATTGGAACGTCGTGTATCGTTCCGTCGTGCACTCAAACAAGCGATTCAAAGAACTATGCGTTCTGGCGCAAAAGGGATTAAAACTCAAGTAGGCGGACGTCTTGGCGGAGCTGAGATTGCTCGTTCAGAAGGTTATAGCGAAGGAACAGTTCCACTTCATACGCTTCGTGCCGATATCGATTACGGAACGGCTGAAGCACATACAACTTACGGTCTTATCGGCGTAAAAGTATGGATCTACCGTGGAGAAGTTCTTCCCCCAGCTAAGAAACAAGCTGCTCAGGAAGGAGGCAACTAATCATGTTGGTACCAAAACGCGTAAAACACCGCAAGCAACAACGCGGACACATGAAGGGTATGGCAAAGGGTGGTACTGAATTGAACTTCGGCGAATTCGGCCTGGTTGCAATGGAACCATCTTGGATCACTAACCGTCAGATCGAAGCTGCTCGTATCGCAATGACACGTTATATCAAACGTGGCGGTCAAGTTTGGATCAAGATTTTCCCAGATAAGCCTATTACTCAAAAGCCTCTCGAGGTTCGTATGGGTAGTGGTAAAGGTAACGTTGAGAAATGGGTAGCCGTAGTTAAACCGGGCAAGATTATGTTCGAACTCGGAGGCGTGTCGGAAGAAATCGCTCGTGAAGCGATGCGTCTTGCCGCTCACAAGCTGCCTGTTAAGACTAAGTTTGTGAAACGTGAAGAATTGGGTGGTGAAGCAAATGAAAGCTAATGAACTTCGCAACTTAACCACTGCTGAGATTGAACAAAAGATCGCTGGATTCAAAGAGGAACTTTTTAATCTCCGTTTCCAATTGGCAACTGGCCAGCTGGACAACCCGACTCGGATTCGTGACGTGCGTAAGGAAATAGCTCGTGCTAAAACCGTAATCCATCAAAGAGTGCTTGGGATTAGTTAAGTGAGACGGATCTCAGATCCGTATTCAGGAAGGAGGCTAACTAATGAGCGAAGAACGTAATGCACGTAAAGTGCTAATCGGTAAAGTGGTCAGTGATAAAATGGATAAAACCATCGTAGTCGCTGTTGAAACCTATAAGAAACATAACTTGTACCACAAACGCATCAAGTCTACGAAGAAATTCAAAGCACATGATGAGGAAAACGTTGCAAAAATTGGCGATACCGTAAAAGTCATGGAAACTCGTCCGTTGTCCAAGGACAAACGTTGGAGACTAGTTGAAGTGGTTGAAAAAGCGGTTATCATCTAAGATAATCAAAAGAGTTTTTCCGGAAGGAGGAAATTAAAATGATTCAACCATTTACACGTTTGCATGTGGCTGACAACTCTGGTGCGAAGGAACTGATGTGTATCCGCGTACTGGGTGGTACTGGACGCCGTACAGCAGCAATCGGTGATTTGATCGTTTGTTCCGTTAAACAAGCAACACCAGGCGGCGTTGTCAAAAAAGGTGATGTTGTTAGAGCGGTAGTTGTTCGTACGAAACGTTCCGTTCGTCGTAAAGATGGATCTTACATCGCATTCGACGAAAATGCAGCTGTTGTTGTTAAAGACGACAGAAGCCCTCGTGGAACACGTATCTTTGGACCAGTTGCTCGCGAACTTCGCGATAAGGACTACATGAAGATCGTTTCCTTGGCACCGGAAGTAATCTAATAAACACGAGCACCAATAAGTTGAAGGTTAGTTATAGGAGGTGTAATAAATGCCTAGAGTGAAAAAAGTTCTGGAATCCCATAACAATAAACTGCACGTGAAGAAAGATGATGTGGTGCTTGTGATTAGTGGTAAAGACAAAGGCAAAAAAGGCCGTGTCATCGCTGCTTATCCTCGTGAAAACCGCGTTCTGGTAGAAGGCGTCAATATGGTGAAAAAACACCAAAAGCCGAACCAGCTGAATCCACAGGGTGGAATTATTGAGCAGGAAGCTTCGATTCATGTGTCCAACGTAATGCACATCGATCCGAAGTCCGGCAAAGTAACACGTATCGGTTACAAAGTATTGGACAACGGTAAAAAAGTTCGGATTGCTAAAAGATCCGGAGAGATTATCGACTAATCTAGCCCTTAAGAAAGGAGGTTAAATCTTCATGGCAGCAAGAATGAAAGAACGTTATCTCAACGAAATAACACCTGCTTTGATGCAGAAGTTTAACTATACAACTGTTATGCAAGTGCCTAAGATCGAGAAGGTTGTCATCAACATGGGTGTGGGTGACGCTGTTCAAAACTCCAAAGTACTTGATGCTGCAGTTAATGACATGCAGTTAATCGCTGGTCAAAAACCAGTAATCACTAAAGCTAAAAAATCCATCGCTGGTTTTAAACTACGCGAAAATATGCCGATTGGGGTTAAAGTAACACTGCGCGGCGAGCGTATGTATTACTTCTTGGACAAATTGTTCAACGTAACGCTTCCACGCGTACGTGACTTCCGTGGTGTTTCCACTAAAGCCTTTGACGGCCGTGGTAACTACACACTTGGTCTTAAAGAACAATTGATCTTCCCCGAGATCGAATATGACAAAGTGGATAAAGTCCGCGGTATGGACATCGTTATTGTAACGACTGCTAAGACGGATGAGGAATCCCGCGAGCTGCTGGGTCAGCTGGGAATGCCTTTCGCAAAATAAAGTCGGTTAATCCATTTTCTCCGAAAATGTTTAGGAGGTGTCAGGCTAAGTGGCAAAAACTTCGATGAAAGTTAAACAACAACGTACGCCTAAGTTTAAAGTACGTGCATATACACGTTGCGAACGTTGTGGTCGTCCACATTCGGTACTGCAAAAGTTCAAAATTTGCAGAATTTGTTTCCGTGAATTAGCTTATAAAGGCCAGATCCCTGGCGTGAAAAAAGCAAGTTGGTAAGAAGTTTATAAACGGGAAGGAGGTTTACACACATGACTATGTCTGATCCTATTGCAGATATGCTTACTCGTATTCGTAACGCTAACATTGTGCGTCACGAAACGGTAGAAATGCCTGCTTCTACTATGAAGAAACAAATCGCTGACATTTTGAAGCGTGAAGGTTTCATCCGCGATGCGGAATTCGTTGAAGATAGCAAACAAGGGATTATCCGTATCTTCTTGAAATACGGCCCTAACCAAGAGCGTGTTATTTCTGGTTTGAAAAGAATCAGTAAACCAGGCCTTCGCGTATACACGAAGAGCAATGAAGTGCCTCGTGTACTCGGTGGTTTAGGAATCGCGATTATCTCCACATCTAAGGGAGTTATGACCGACAAAGAAGCTCGTCAATCAAAATCTGGCGGAGAAGTTGTCTGCTACATTTGGTAATAAACGTCACAAGATAAGGAGGTGCAACACATGTCTCGTATTGGTCGTAAACCAATCGCAGTACCTAGCGGTGTAGATGTCACTTTGGACAACGCCGTTATTACAGTAAAAGGTCCAAAAGGTTCTTTGACTCGTGAGCTTCATAAAGACATGAAGGTTACAGTTGAAAATAACGAAATTACCGTTGTTCGTCCGTCGGATAACAAATTGCATCGTTCACTTCACGGCACAACCCGCTCCGTTGTCAACAACATGGTAGCAGGCGTGACTGAAGGTTTCTCGAAATCTCTGGAATTGGTTGGGGTCGGATATCGTGCAAGCAAATCCGGAGATAAAATCGTTCTGAACGTTGGTTACTCCCACCCGGTTGAAATTACACCGGAAGCAGGTATCGAGTTTGAAGTTCCTGCGAACACGAAGATCATCGTTAAAGGTATCGATAAAGAACGCGTTGGTGCATATGCTGCTAAAATTCGTTCCGTTCGTGAGCCAGAACCGTATAAAGGTAAAGGTATCAAATATGAAGGCGAGCGTATCATCCGCAAAGAAGGTAAAGCTGGTAAGAAGAAATAACCAGTTTAAACTTAATTGTAAGATACCCCGTGCATCTTAAAGTGAAGCTGTTTACGGCAAACTGAAGGGAGTGAAAGGGAAGTCATGATTACAAAAGAAGATAAAAACAAGGCTCGTCTCAAAAGACACCTGCGTGTTCGTAAGAAGATCCAGGGAACTACTGAGCGTCCACGTTTGAACGTATTCCGTTCTTCGAAACACATCTACGCTCAACTGATCGACGATGTTAAAGGGGTTACTATCGTATCCGCTTCTACACTTGAAAAAGAACTGAGCGCTAACATCGGTAATGGCGGCAGCGTTGAAGCTGCAGCGAAGGTTGGCCAATTGGTCGCTGAGCGCGCTAAAGAAAAAGGTTATGCAGTGGTCGTATTCGACCGCGGAGGTTACTTGTACCATGGACGGATTCAAGCATTGGCTGACGCAGCTCGTGAAGCTGGTCTTGAATTCTAGAATAATTCTTAAAAGGAGGTTAACGACTTGCGTGTAGATCCGAACAGTTTAGAACTGACAGAAAGAGTTGTACACATTAACCGTGTAGCAAAAGTTGTAAAAGGCGGACGCCGTTTCAGCTTTAGTGCACTCGTTGTTGTGGGCGATGGCAATGGCTACGTCGGTGCTGGTATCGGTAAAGCCGGCGAAGTTCCGGATGCCATCCGTAAAGGCATTGAAGATGCTAAGAAAAACCTGATTCACATTCCAATCGTAGGAACTTCGATTCCCCATCTCGTTACTGGCCACTTCGGCGCAGGACGCGTGTTGCTGAAACCAGCATCAGAGGGTACTGGCGTTATCGCTGGCGGTCCAGTTCGTGCAGTATTGGAATTGGCAGGCGTTGGCGACATTTTGACAAAATCACTGGGTTCTTCGAATTCCATGAACATGGTCAATGCAACTTTGGAGGGACTTTCCCGTCTGAAACGCATTGAAGAGGTCGCGAAACTTCGCGGCAAATCTGTCGAAGAATTGCGCGGTTAAGGAGGGGAACGTCAATGGCAAAATTGCAAATTACCCTCGTACGTAGTGTAATCGGACGTCCAGAAACACAACGTGTTACTGTTAAGACGCTCGGCCTGCGTAAACTCAACACGACAGTGGTTCACAATGACAGTCCTGCAATTCGCGGAATGATCAATAAAGTGAGTCACTTGCTATCTGTAACTGAAATTGAAGGCTAATCGCCTCGCATAAATTAACAAACATAAGGAGGTGCAAACGATGAAGTTACATGAACTTGCTCCAGCTCCTGGTTCCCGAAAAGAACGCAATCGCGTTGGTCGTGGACCAAGTAGCGGAAATGGTAAAACTTCCGGTCGCGGTCACAAAGGTCAAAACTCTCGTTCTGGCGGTGGTGTTCGTCCGGGCTTCGAGGGTGGACAAAATCCGCTCTATCGTCGTCTGCCTAAACGTGGTTTCGTCAATCCTACCCGTAAAGAGTATGCGATTGTGAACCTTGAAGATCTGAATAGCTTTGCAGAAGGAACTGAAGTGACTCCGCAGTTGTTGCTTGAAACTGGTGTTGTCAAGAATTCCAAAAGCGGCATTAAGATTCTCGGCAATGGTGAGTTAACCGTTAAATTGACTGTACAAGCAAATAAGTTCTCTCAATCTGCGGTAGAGAAAATCGAGGCTGCCGGCGGTAAAACCGAGGTGATCTAATGTTCAAAACGCTTAAGAATATCTGGCATGTGGAAGATTTGCGCAAAAAGATCCTGTTTACCTTGTTCATTCTGATTATCTACCGTATCGGTTCGTTTGTACCGGTTCCTGGTGTGAACAAAGATGTACTGGAAACAGCAAATCAAAGCGGTGACGCTTTGATGGGACTTTTAAACACCTTCTCGGGCGGAGCGCTCAAAAACTTCTCGATATTTGCGATCAGTATTTATCCGTACATTACAGCATCCATCATCGTGCAATTGCTGTCGATGGATGTTGTTCCTAAGTTTGCTGAATGGGCTAAACAAGGGGAGCACGGCAAAAAACAACTAGCGCAAATCACTCGTTATGGTACTGTGATTTTGGCCCTGATCCAAGGTTTTGCTACGTCAATAGGGTTTAACCGGATTTATGGAACTCAAATGATGCCGAATGCGACATTTGCTGACTACTTACTGGTTGCCATTATCTTGACGGCTGGTACTTCTTTCCTGATGTGGCTTGGTGAACAGATTACCGAAAAGGGAATCGGGAACGGGATTTCGATCCTGATTTTTGCGGGAATCGTCGCCGCTATCCCGGGATATATCACGAGTACGGCTAACTCAAGCTTTATTCAGCCGGATCAAGTGTTCCTGAATATTCTTAAAGTCGTTATTGTGCTGATTGTGATTGTAGCGATTATTACAGCAGTTATCTTCGTACAGCAAGGTATTCGGAAGATTCCTGTTCAATACGCTAAACGCGTAGTCGGCAACAAAATGTACGGTGGACAGAATACGCACATTCCGCTGAAAATTAATGCGGCTGGTGTAATTCCGGTTATCTTCGCCGTATCACTGCTTCAGTTCCCAGTTGTTCTCTCCAGTTTCTGGTCAACACATGCCTGGGCGCAATGGATTGCCAAGTATTTGGCAACTGATGCACCACTTGGTATGCTTCTGTATGTAGTGATGATCATCGGATTCACGTTCTTCTATACGTTCGTGCAGATGAATCCTCAGCAGATGGCTGATAACATGAAGAAGAATGGTGGTTACATTCCAGGTATCCGCCCTGGTAAAGCTACTGAGAAGTATTTGACTAGAGTAATGTCTCGTCTGACTATGTCCGGCGCATTGTTCCTGGCTTTGATCTCTGTATTGCCGATGTTCTTCGGTGCTTTATCTGGATTGCCTAAAGAAGTTCGAATTGGCGGTACTTCACTGCTAATCGTAATCGGTGTGGCATTGGATACTATGAAGCAGATCGAGAGCCAATTGATCAAACGCCATTACAAAGGCTTCATCAATAAATAGGCGATAGGTTCCGGTGAAGCGTAAGTTATTATTCTTCCCGGCACCTATTGTGCTGTTTCTTGCTTGGTGGCGAACTTTTGGGGGGAGAGAGAAATCGTGAACATTTTATTCATGGGCCCTCCTGGGGCAGGCAAGGGAACACAAGCGGCAGAGATCATAAAAGAGTTTGGCATTCCGCATATTTCGACAGGAGATGCTTTCCGTTTGGCAATCAAACAAGAGACTCCAGTAGGATTGAAGGCTAAATCATTTATTGATCAAGGTTTTCTTGTACCAGATGATGTGACCATTGGTATAGTTGAAGAGCGGCTGCAGCAGTCCGATTGCGAAAAAGGATTTCTATTGGATGGTTTTCCAAGAACTCTTTCGCAAGCGGAAGCGCTGGATGAAATTCTAAGCCGTTTGAATACTTCTTTGGATCATGTCATCAACTTGAATGTTGACCGTGGACTGTTGATGGCACGTCTTACTGGACGTCGTATCTGCACAGTTTGCGGAGCATCCTACCATTTAATCTTCAACCCGCCGAAGCAAGATGGCATTTGCGACATTGATGGCGGTGAATTGTATCAACGTCCGGATGACAACGAAGAAAGTGTAGGCAAGCGTTTGGATGAGTACGATAATAAGACAGCGCCGCTGCTTGCGTTTTATGATAATAAAGGTCTTTTGCGTCAGGTAAACGGGGAAAACGAAATCAATGTCGTTTCTTCTGAAATCGTATCTTTATTGCGGGGTTAATGTAATGATCATTTGTAAATCCGAACAGGAACTTGCCTTTATGAGGGAAGCTGGTCGAATTGTTGCCGAGAGTCACCGTCTTATTGCTGAGGCCATTGAGCCTGGCATTACAACGGGCGATCTCGACAGAATCGCCGATCAATACATTCGCAGTCAAGGTGCTGTGCCGTCTTTCAAAGGCTACAACGGTTTTCCTGCCAGCATTTGCGCTTCAGTCAACGAACAATTAGTGCATGGATTTCCAGGTAAACGCAAACTGATCGAAGGCGATATTGTAACGCTGGATATCGGTGCAGAGTACCGCGGTTATCACGGTGATTCCGCCTGGACCTACGGTGTGGGCAGCATTTCCGAAGAGGCTCAGCGTTTGCTGGACGTTACGGAAGGCTCCTTGTACGCGGGACTGGCGTTAGTTAAGCCGGATGTGCGCTTGTTTACAATCTCCCATGCTATCCAGCAATACATCGAAGAGGCTGGTTTCTCAGTCGTACGTGAGTATGTTGGTCATGGTATTGGGGCAAAACTGCATGAAGAACCGCAAATTCCGAATTATGGCATAGCGGACCGCGGACCACGTCTGAAACCGGGTATGGTACTCGCGATTGAGCCGATGGTAAACGTAGGAAAGAGACATGTCAGAACGCTGGAAGATAACTGGACTGTCGTTACGGTGGATGGCTCACTATGTGCTCACTTTGAGCATACAGTAGCAGTTACTCCGGACGGCATGGAAATTTTCACAAAACTGAATGCGTAGGTGATCTCCACTTGAATACTGTGAGCAGCCCGCAGGTTGGTCAATTAGTGAGAATTCTCAAAGGTAAAGATGCCGGAGAGGCAGCCGTTGTTATCGCAGTTGTTGATAGCAGATTTGTATACATTGCAGATGGAGACAAACGTAAGTTTGATGGGCCAAAGAAGAAGAATATTCTTCATCTTGAGCTCATACCCTTCATCAGCAGTGAGGTTGTGAACAGTTTGGAAGAAACTGGGCGGGTAACAAACGGAAAGCTGCGTTACGCAGTCATGAAGTATGCTGGACCCACCGGAATAAGTGCTGATGAGAAAGGAGACTAACTGTGGCTAAGGAAGATGTCATTGAAGTAGAAGGTACTGTCCTTGAACCGTTGCCAAATGCAACGTTTAAGGTTGAGCTTGAGAACGGTCATCAAATACTTGCCCATGTATCCGGTAAATTGCGGATGCACTTTATCCGTATTTTGACCGGAGACAAAGTGGTCGTGCAGTTATCGCCTTATGATTTATCAAAAGGTCGTATAACTTACCGTAAATAGATGGGAACTACGAAAAAAGTTTTGCTTCGCAAAACTTTGAGGAGGTAATTAACATGAAGGTAAGACCTTCTGTAAAGCCCATTTGCGAGAAATGTAAAGTAATCCGCCGCAAAGGGACTGTTATGGTGATTTGCGAAAATCCGAAACACAAACAAAAACAAGGTTAAGAAGGGGGTGTAGCGTAAAATGGCTCGTATAGCTGGAGTGGATTTGCCACGTGACAAACGCGTTGAGATCGCCTTGACTTATATTTTCGGAATCGGTAAAACGACTTCCCAGAAAATTCTTAATGAAACAGGCATTAGCGCTAATACACGTGTCCGTGATTTGACGGAAGATGAAGTCAGCAAACTGCGTGAAACGATCGACAAAACGGTTAAGGTTGAAGGTGACCTGCGTCGTGAAATTTCCTTGAATATTAAACGTCTTACTGAGATCGGCTGTTACCGCGGTGTTCGTCACCGTCGTGGATTGCCTGTTCGCGGTCAACGTACTAAAACCAATGCCCGTACCCGGAAAGGCCCGCGTCGTACGGTAGCAAACAAGAAGAAATAATAAGGGGGGATAAGAGACAATGGCTAAACCGAAAAAAGTCGTACGTACTAAACGTCGCGACCGTAAAAATATCGAATCCGGCGTGGCACATATTCGTTCCACGTTCAATAACACCATCGTTACCATCACAGATCCTCACGGAAATGCAATTTCCTGGGCAAGCTCCGGCGGCCAAGGATTTAAAGGTTCCCGTAAGTCGACTCCATTCGCAGCGCAAATGGCAGCTGAATCAGCAGCTAAAGCAGCTATGGAGCACGGCATGAAGTCGGTTGAGGTTATGGTTAAAGGACCGGGCGCGGGCCGCGAAGCAGCCATCCGTTCCCTTCAAGCTGCAGGGCTTGAAGTTAACCTTATTAAAGACGTAACTCCGGTTCCTCACAATGGATGCCGTCCGCCGAAACGTCGTCGCGTATAGTGAAATCAGTATTGTAAATGTGGTATAATTCTGACGCATCTGCTAATAATAGGTGTTTAGGCATACTACATGATGCACCTGATGGGGTGACAGTTTCATATAGGAGCGACGTTGAAGGAGGGGTAAACTCGTGATAGAAATCGAAAAGCCGAAGATTGAGACCGTAGAAGCTAATGATGAAGGTACCTATGGGAAATTCGTAGTTGAACCGTTGGAACGTGGGTATGGCACGACTCTGGGGAATTCACTTCGCCGGATATTGCTTTCTTCGCTTCCAGGAGCCGCAGTGACTTCGGTCCAAATTGACGGCGTTCTGCATGAGTTCTCGACCGTTCCAGGCGTAATGGAAGATGTGACGGAGATCATTCTGAACCTTAAAGCCTTGTCCCTGAAGATTCATTCAGACGAGGAAAAAGTGTTTGAGATTGATGCCGAAGGGGAAGGCATCGTTACCGCAGGTGATATCCGTGCGGACAGCGATGTTGAGATCCTGAATCCGGATCTTCACATTGCAACGCTGGGACCTGGTGCGAGACTTCACATGCGTATTTTTGCAGGCCGTGGTCGCGGCTACGTCCAAGCGGACCGGAACAAACGCGACGATCAGCCAATTGGCGTTATCCCGGTTGACTCCATCTACACTCCTATTTCACGCGTTAACTACGGCATAGACAATACACGTGTTGGTCAAGTGACTAACTACGACAAATTGACGCTTGAAATTTGGACAGATGGCAGTATTAGACCGGAAGAGGCTGTAAGCCTTGGAGCCAAAATTTTGAACGAGCACCTCGTACTGTTCGTAGGTCTTACGGACGAAGCGAAAGACGCCGAAATTATGGTTGAAAAAGAAGAAGACAAAAAAGAAAAAGTGCTAGAGATGACAATCGAAGAGCTTGATCTTTCTGTCCGCTCCTACAACTGCCTCAAACGTGCTGGTATTAATACCGTACAAGAGCTTACCACGAAGACTGAAGAAGATATGATGAAGGTGCGTAACCTTGGTCGCAAATCTTTGGAAGAAGTTCAGGAGAAGCTTGAGGAACTTGGTTTGGGACTCCGTACAGAAGAATAACTACAGATTGTTACAGTAAAGGAGGGAAAACACATGGCATACCAAAAATTGGGCCGTGATTCCAGTGCGCGTAAAGCGTTATTTCGCGACATGGTAACGGATCTATTTTTATACGAGCGCATCCAAACAACGGAAGCTAAAGCGAAAGAAGTTCGTTCTATCGCTGAAAAGTTGATCACTAAAGCTAAAAAAGGCGATCTTCATGCTCGTCGTCAAGTAGCTGCATTTGTTCGCCGCGAGACTGTTGATGGTGAACAAGATGCAATTCAAAAATTGTTCTCTGACATTGCTCCTCGTTACACAGAGCGTCCAGGTGGATACACTCGTATCCTGAAACTCGGACCTCGCCGTGGCGACGCTGCGCCTATGGTTTATCTTGAATTGGTAGACCGCGCGTAGTATCACAAGTATTGATTTCCGATGCTTCCCTTTCATCCGGCCCTCTTTGGAGTAAAGATGGGGGAAATATCAGCGTTATTGTGCTGCAGAGGCGCAAGACTCTGCTGTACTAATAACCGTGGGAATCACCTTGGTTCAATTGAAGGAGCTCCCGCAGGGGCTCTTTTTTTTGAAATAATAGAGTGAAGTGTTAATGGATGCCGTCCTTCTAGGGACGGCAAAACCATTTCTTCCTCTTGAATAAGATCAGACAGTGCTTCGATCGACGTTTCTGCTGAACGGTTTAAAAAGGAGAACGGAATGCGTAATCTATTGATGAAGGTCAATTATGACGGAACAAATTATGATGGCTTTCAGACCCAGCCTCAGGGCAATACGATTCAGGATCGGCTGGAGCAAGCGATACTCCATCTGACAGGTGAGGAGCTTAAGATTACTGCTTCTGGTCGCACAGATGCCGGAGTACACGCCTACGGTCAGCCTTTTAACTTTACGACCTCCTCTCGAATCCCACTTGAACGTTGGTGTCTCGCGCTTAATGCCCGGCTGCCACAAGATATCGTGGTTACTGAGGCTAGGGAAGTACCGCTGACGTTTCACTCTCGTAGAGGAGCTAAGCGCAAAACTTACCGATACACGATTAACGGCAACAGGTTTCCAGATCCGTTTCAACGGCGCTGGCAGCTTCATCATCCGGTGAGGTTGGACATTCCTGCGATGCAGCAAGGCTTAACGCATATTTTAGGGACACATGACTTCACTTCGTTTGCTTCACGTCGGTCTACTAAGACATCTCATGTACGAACGATCTTTGAAGCTCATATGGAAGTAGACCGCAGCATGTGCCGACCCTCTTCATTAGATCAGGGAGTGATCCAAACTTATATAACGGGTAGTGGATTTCTTCAGCATATGGTTCGCATTATTATGGGGACTTTGATCCATGTGGGGGAAGGTAAAATAGATGCTGATCATGTTGCTGAGATATTGGCGGCATGTGATCGTTCTGCTGCTGGTCCGACAGCTATGGCCAAGGGGTTGGCTTTGTGGAGTGTAGAATATGACGAGTCTGAAAGTGAATCTTTTTTTCAAATATAAGAATGTATAAGTTTCACGTAATACATTATTCTTATATTTCTCGCATAAACGATAACCGTCCTTATAGGGACGCTAAAGGCGTTTATACTTGTATAAATTTCTTCCTAAATAATAGGCTGAATGTTTAAAAATCACTTGCACTTGTTATGTTTATACTGTAATATAAAAGTTGTGTTTTCTTGATGGCTATCCCACAGCCCCGATCAAGGAAATGCCAAAAAATGCTTTGCTTAACTCACATAATTGTAATTCAATGAGAAACAAGATATACGAAACAGAAGATTTTCGTACGAGAACAAGGAGGAAACATTCATGCGTACCACCTATATGGCGAAGCCGAACGAAGTTGAACGCAATTGGCACATTATTGATGCCGAAGGCAAGACACTCGGTCGTTTGGCCAGCGAAGCCGCTGCTTTGATCCGTGGCAAACATAAACCGCAATTCACTCCACACGTTGACACTGGAGATTTCGTTATCGTAATCAACGCTGAGAAGATTCACTTGACCGGTAAGAAATTGCAAAACAAGAAATACTACCGTCACTCGATGCACCCAGGTGGCTTGAAAGTTACTAATGCTGAAACTTTGCTGAATACTAAACCAGAACGCGTAATTGAATTCGCTGTTCATGGTATGATTCCTAAGACTCGTCAAGGGGACCACATGAAGCTGAGATTGAAAGTATATGCAGGCGCCGAGCATCCACATGCAGCACAAAAACCTGAAGTTTACGAACTTCGCGGATAAGAATAGAGGAGGACAGTTTCATGGCACAAGTACAATACTATGGGACAGGTCGTCGTAAACATTCGGTAGCACGTGTTCGCCTTGTACCGGGTGAAGGACGCATTGTCATTAACAAACGTGAGATGGACGAATATTTCGGTGTGGAAACACTAAAAATGATCGTAAAACAACCTTTGAACCTGACTGAAACACTAGGCAACTACGATGTAATCGTTCTTGCACATGGTGGCGGCATTTCCGGTCAAGCTGGAGCAATTCGTCACGGTATCTCCCGTGCATTGCTTAAAGTTGACCCTGAATATCGCGGTGCACTGAAGAAAGCCGGCTTCCTGACTCGTGACCCACGTATGAAGGAACGTAAGAAATACGGCTTGAAGGCTGCACGTCGTGCGCCTCAGTTCTCGAAACGTTAATATGTATCAAGAATTCAACCCTTGGCCTTTATGGTCGAGGGTTTTATTTTTTTTAGCAGCCCCTTTCTAACAAGAATTGGGCTTTTTTTGCATTCATTTACTAATTCTGAGGGATGAAACTCATTGACTTCCGCAGTAAAAGTTATATACTATTTCATATAGAAATAGTTGGTTTTATTACTTCTTTTACCTCATTTATTCATACGATTAATATTTTGGATGGAGGAATACCTTAATGAACCTGCTCGAGAAAGAAGATTTGATCAGAATAAAGGCCGAAGAATTAGAGAGTGCTTCACCCGAGGATATTATCCGCTGGGCTGTAGAAACATTTCCTAACATTACTTTTGCCTGCAGCTTTGGTGCCGAAGATGTAGTGCTTGTTGATATGCTTCACAAAGTTAGTCCATCTACTGATGTCTTTTATCTCGATACAGATTATCATTTTAAGGAAACCTATGAAACCAGAGATTTGATGGCAGACAAATACGGATTAGAGTTTGTACGTGTGTCTCCGCAACTCACAACGCAGGAGCAAGCACTTCAATACGGTGATTCGTTATGGACAGTTGACCCTAATCAATGCTGTGGAATCCGAAAAGTTGAACCACTTACTCGCATATTATCTCAATATGAGGCTTGGATTACTGGAATTCGCCGTGACCAAGCACCTACCCGTGCTAATTCCAAAAAGGTTGAGTATGATTATAAATTTGGGTTAGTTAAGTTTAATCCGATTGCAGATTGGACGACTGAGGATGTATGGAACTATATTCGTGAAAATGACGTAATCTATAACCCTCTACATGACCGTAACTATCCAAGCATCGGCTGTGAGCAATGTACACGTCAGGTTATGCCAGGTGAAGATCCGCGTGCTGGACGTTGGTCTGGATCAGAGAAGACAGAGTGCGGATTGCACAAGTAAGACATATCCCCGTGGGAACACAGAAGGAGAGACTAAGATGACTTCAATATGTCCGCATGGCGGAACTTTGGTTAACCGTGTTGTAGAGGGTACTGAAAGAGAAGAATTGCTAAATTTCGCACGTGACATCAAGGCAATTGCCTTGAATACCTGGACTTTATCCGATTTGGATCTTATAGCTGTAGGTGCATTTTCACCACTGACTGGGTTTTTAAATGAGCAAGACTATCATTCAGTAGTAAAGAGCATGCGTTTAGCAGATGGCACAGTGTGGAGCATTCCAATAACACTTGCTGTAGAAGATGATGTGGCTGCCGGTTTATCTATTGGGGATAAAGTTTCTCTAATCGGTGAAGACGATGGCGAGATTTACGGTTTATTGGATATTGAGAGTATTTATACTGTGGATCAAACGATTGAAGCACAAAATGTTTTCAAAACAACAGATCCTGAACATCCTGGTGTGAGTAAGCTGCTGGCTCGTCCTGCAACTTATGTTGGAGGGCCGATTACAGTCTTGAACCGCCCACAGCCAGAGAAGTTCGGTGAATTTTATTTTGATCCTGCGGATACGCGAAAGATATTTGCTGAAAAGGGTTGGAGAACGGTTGTAGGCTTCCAAACACGCAATCCGGTCCACCGAGCTCACGAGTACATTCAAAAGTGCGCTATGGAGGTTGTAGACGCTCTATTCCTAAATCCACTTGTTGGTGAGACGAAGTCAGATGATGTACCGGCAAATGTGCGGATGAAGAGCTATCTGGCGCTTTTGGAGAACTATTATCCTGAGGATCGTACCTTCCTTGGTGTTTTTCCGGCGGCAATGCGTTATGCAGGCCCTAGAGAAGCGATTTTCCATGCCATGGTTCGCAAAAATTACGGCTGTACCCATTTCATCGTCGGTCGTGACCATGCTGGCGTAGGTGATTATTATGGCACTTATGAGGCACAGGAAATTTTCTCTAATTTTAGTTCTGAAGAACTTGATATTACTCCATTATTTTTTGAACATAGCTTCTTCTGTAAAAAATGCGGGAATATGGCATCCAGTAAAACTTGCCCTCATCCTAGTGACGATCACATGACATTGTCGGGTACGAAGGTACGTGCTTTGCTCCGTGATGGGCAATGTCCTCCGCCAGAATTTACGCGGCCTGAGGTAGCGAAAATTCTGATTGAAGGTATGACGCAAGAAGTTACAGCTTAATCATTACCAGCTAGTACTATTTGACCTTCTTGTCCCATATAGATGAGTATTATCTATCGGGACGAGGGGGTCTTTTTTATGTCTGGCCGGAAGCAGAGTAAAGTCTCGGTCTGGATTTCATGGAGCAGTATCAAAAAAAGTATGCTTGGCGTGATACTGCTAGCTATAATGATCGGAATTATAGCGTATGACATGCCTACCGCTAAAACACTAAATTATTGGAGTCTGCCCTTGTCAGGAAAAGTTATTGCTATAGATGCGGGACACGGTGGAGCTGATGGAGGAGCGGTTAGCCGGGAAGGGCTAATTGAGAAAGATATTAATCTCGCCGTATCGCTTTATTTGCGTGATTATCTGCAGCAGGCAGGGGCTATTGTAGTAATGACTCGTGAGGGTGATTATGATTTGGCTCAGGAAGGCACTAAGGGCTATTCTAAGCGCAAAACGGAAGATCTTAAACAAAGAGTAAGAAGCATCGAAGAGAAAGGCGCAGACCTTTTTATAAGTGTTCACATGAACAGTGTCCCGTCCAATCGTTGGAGTGGAGCACAGACCTTTTACTACCCCAATAACAAGGATAATAAAGCTATAGCGGAGTTTGTGCAGAGTGAGCTGAAGACTACGCTGGAGAATACCGATCGTGTGGCAAAGACAGTGAATACTGTATATTTGTTAAAAGCATTAAAAATACCGGCAGTGCTTGTAGAAGTCGGCTTCTTATCACACCCCCAGGAATCAGCTCTACTCGGAAATGATGTCTATCAGCGGAAGGTAGCGACTAGCATTTATCGTGGCATTCTTCGATACGCCTCCGAGTAGTCAGGACTACTCATGGGGAGACTGGTAATGCTATAATAGACAAAAACTCCGGAGAATTCTCAAACCGGAAAGGAAACAGAGGTGCTTTCCATGCTGACTAAGGAACAAATTCAGGAAATACTGCAGCCATTAACAGACTCTGAAACTGGAAAAAGCCTTGTGGAACTACAGCTGATTCGTGACATCATGATTAAAGAAGATCGTATTTCTTTATCTATCGTATGTCTGAATCCTGAAGAGCAAAGTCGCATGGATCTAGAACAACGGGTTCGTGAATTGCTTGAAGCGGGTGGAGTTTCTAATGTACATATCCGGCTTCGTGATGCAACCGATTATGAACGTGCAATACTTCGCGGTGAGAGCACTGAGGAAGTTGATGAGCCTGGGAAACTTAAGGGACATGCTGCAGGCCTTGATGGCCATGAATTAATTAGCGAGAGCTCTGGTGTGAACTTTATCGCCGTGGCCAGCGGCAAAGGTGGAGTTGGTAAATCAACTGTAACGGTGAATTTGGCCGTAGCCCTTGCAAGAAAAGGTAAGAAGGTTGGTCTTGTGGATGCGGACATTTATGGTTTCAGCATTCCTGATATGATGGGGATTGAAGAGGGGCCAGTAGTTGAAGAAGGAACGATTATTCCTGTGGAACGTTTCGGAGTGAAGGTCATGTCTATGGGCTTCTTTATCCGTGAGAATAGTCCAGTTATTTGGCGGGGACCTATGCTAGGTAAAATGCTTCGCCAGTTCTTCAATGATGTTGGTTGGGGTGAACTTGATTATATGCTGCTTGATCTTCCCCCAGGTACTGGTGATGTAGCACTTGACGTGCATCAGATGCTGCCTCACAGCAAAGAGATTATAGTTACAACACCTCATGCTACCGCAGCGTTTGTGGCGGCTAGAGCGGGTTCTATGGCTCTACAGACAGATCATGAGATTATTGGAGTCATTGAGAATATGGCTTATTATGAGTGCACTGACTGTGGTAAGAAAGATTATATCTTTGGCAGAGGCGGAGGAGCGAGGCTTGCCGAGACGCTTCATACGGAGCTGCTTGCACAAATACCGCTCGGTGCACCGGACAACCATATTTCCGAACCGGATTTCTCACCTTCTGTATACAAAGAAGAGACACCATCAGGACAATTGTTTGCAGAAATTGCTGATAAACTTATTGCCAAATATGAGCACTAATTCTCGTGCATGAAAAAGAGGCCGTCCCACATTTTATTAGTGGGATAAGGCCTCTTTTTTTAAGAACTTGAACCATCGCCGCTACCGCCGCCACTGCTTTCCTGTTTGTTGCCACCTTCACTGCCTTTATCTTTTTTCTCCTTTGGTTCAAGTTCTTCTTGTACGACTTTTTTAAGTAAATTTAATACTTCCATACGGAATAATGGGGTTTGCATGGATTCCTGTATGGTCTTCATGGATTGTTTTCGATAATCAGGAGTTTTGGTGAGATTTAGAAACATTGTCATCATTTCTGGAGACTTCATGATTTCTTCGACTGATTTCTGGTAAGTGGGATCCTTAATTAGCTGGAGATGTAATTCCTTACTTTGCGATTGAATTGCCTTAGCAAAATCACCCGCGAACTTGGGATCCTTCATTATTTTCTCGATTTCCTTCTGATATTCCGGTGCAGTGAGAGTATTCTTAACAGCTGTCTTGATTTCCTCTTTGGTTTGAAGTGGCATCATCTTCATGCTCATTCCACTGGTACCGCTAGAGCTGGAAGTTGATAATGATTCCTCAACCGCTTTTTTACCCTCATCGCTTTTCAATATATCTAAAACCATGGTCTTCGTTTCTTTATAACTGCCTTGTCCGGAAGAAGAACTGCTTTGCTCACTTCCGCAAGCCGTTAAGGCCATAACAAAGATCAATGCCAAACCCACAGATCCGATAAATCTCCATTTCATTGGCGCTGCCCTCCTTTATAGGATTCTCTAGATGTATTATGCCGCATTAGAGCACATTTATGTTGTGGGTGTAATGGTGTTTTGTCGGTATCCTTGGTAAAATAAATCTGACAAGAGGAGGTGAATTGGCTGAGTATAAAAAAATGGTTTCATTTATTTTGGACTACCCTCCTTATAGGAGCGGGTGGGGCTGTAATCGCTGGTCTGGCACTCCAATTCGTAAATGGTAAGATTGATTTCAAAGGTATCGGGGATTTCTTTTTATACCCGCTGATTCTGCTTGGCTACGGTATGCTTGTAAGCGTTTATTCGCAACTTGGATTTTTTGCCTATTTGATTTTGAATTATATGGGCAACGGCGTTTTTCCACAAAAGGTTTGGAAATACATACAACTAGTGCTTTCTGTGCTCGCATTGCTTGAACTGATTTTTTTGCGTACCGTCGTTGGTGGGGAAAGAAATGTGATGTCTGATCTAATATTAGGAATCGTTATTTTGCTAGCAGCTCTTATTGTGTCTTATTTCAAAGTAAAAAGTACAAACATCTCAGCTTTGATTCCAACCTTCTTTTTTATGACAGCTATTTCAATTGTGGAAGTTATTGGCGTGCTCCGTATAGGTGTTGATAGTGCGACGGTATTTATTGTTGTTCCGCTTATCGCTTGTAATGCATTCCAAATTTTGATGCTACACCGTATTCTGAAGCCGACAGCCGGATAATGAATGGGGGAGGCACTAAACAAGGAACCCCGTGCTCTGATCTCAGAAGACGGGGTTTTGTTTTTTTGCTCTAACTGTATCTTAACGATTAAAATCTGATTGTAGAGGTTAATCTTAAAGAACGATACGCTCACAAAACTTAGTAGATGCTTCGGAAGTGAGTTTTGTACGCAGTAACACAAGTGTAACGCTCACAAAACTTTTAGGAGGGGAATATATGGACATCAAGCGCTATATGATAAAAGACACAAAAGAAATCCGGCTTAACAAGCTGGATCCGGACGATACAGGTATTTATAAATCCAAAAAAGAAGTGGAAGCCAAAACAGAAGAGCTTAAAGCACGTTTGGCAGAGCTGCAAGATATTTTGTTTGCTCAGAAAAAGCATTCGCTGCTTGTAATTCTGCAAGGCATGGATTCTAGCGGTAAGGATGGCACGGTTAAGCATATTTTTTCAGGCATCAATCCACAAGGATTTATAGTGACCAGCTTCAAGAAACCATCTCTAGAGGAAGAGGCTCATGATTTTCTATGGAGGGTTCATCAGAAGACACCCCCTAAGGGATATATCTCTGCATTTAACCGCTCGCATTATGAAGATGTATTGGTACCACGGGTACACGGAGGGTTAAAAAAGGATGACTTGAAGCGTCGCTTTCGTTATATACGGCAGTTCGAGGAAATGCTGGTGGAAGAGGGGACGACAATTATCAAGCTTTTTCTGCATATTTCTAAAGAGAAGCAGCTAAAGAAGATTAAGGAACGGCTTGAAGATCCCAAAAAACATTGGAAATTCGATGCAAGTGATCTCCAGGAGCGGGAGTATTGGGATGATTACCAAGAAGCATATGAAGATGTTTTCAAGGAATCTAGCATAGATAAAGCACCCTGGTACTGGATACCCGCCAATCATCAATGGTACCGCAATTATTTGACCTTATCCATCGTTGTAAAGACACTGGAGAGTCTGGATCTGAGGTATCCGAAGCTGAATACCCCCACACCTGACATATCGGAACTCATTTCTCCACGTCATTAATTCTTTGGGCAGATCAACATCCATTACGGCACCAGAGATTGAATAGTGCTTTACAGTCCAGCCGCGTCCTCTATGGCATTGCTAAGTGAAGCTGAGTCGCGGACTTCTTTACCTTCGGTGTTGCTTTGACTGATCAGCTCAGATACGGTAACGAATTCATAACCTTGTCTGCGGAGCTCGTCAATAATGAGTGGAAGTGCTTCATGTGTTTGTTTACAGGAATCACTGGCATGTAGAAGGACGATATCTCCTGGATGCGCTTTTGTCGTTACACGCTTCACGATATTATCTACACCGATGTTCTTCCAGTCTAGGGAGTCTGTATCCCATTGAATGACCTTGTAACCGAGATCGTTTGCAACCTGAAGGACTCTTTTGTCAAAATCTCCATTAGGCATACGAATCAAATTGGGCTCAGTGCCGGTCAACTCGGTAAGTACGGTGTGAGCCGTTGAGATCTGAGTACGAATTTCTTCGTTGCTTAGTGTGCTGTAATTGACGTGTTTATGACCATGACTTCCAATTTCAAAGCCTGCATTCTTGATGTTGGTTACAATGTCTGGGTGAGTCTTACTCCATGGTGACGAAAGGAAGAAGGTGGCTTTATCCACTTTCTTGTCTTCAAGCACCTTCAAAATTGGTTCGGGTCTTTTCTCCCCCCAGCTAATATCGAAGGTCAGGGCAATCAGCTTCTTCTCTGTTGGTACACTGTAGATCGCGGAAGGTCCGGATTCAGAAAAAACGGATATGTTTCCCCTCTCGACATAGACAACTCCAGCAGCAAGAAGCACAGCGGCGAAGATATAGATGAATCGTTTAATCTTTTTGCCGCTGAATACATAAAAAGAATTCATAATGACAGCGCTCCTCTCCCATGCGAAATGCTTGTTTGTTCTAAATGTATGCTCGTACCGCACGGTTATGACCTAAGAAACAGAGATCACAATTTCAGGAGGGTATTTATGTTGTCGTTCTTCACGTTTGTTAAAGATCTAAAAACGATCCGAAAGGCTTTATTGTTATCCTGTCTGCTCTTCGCAGTAGGAGCGGTTATAGGGTGGGTAGCTACTAGCAGTCTGGAAAAGCTATTGGTTCAGCAATTAGAGGGGCTCAGTGAAATCAGTGGAAACCTTAGAGATTCTTCTAATCCGCAATGGAGCTTCTTTGTATTTATATTTTTGAATAACAGCATCAAGGGTGTTCTTATCATATTTTTAGGGGCGTTGTTCGGTATACTGCCAGCCATATTCTTATTTATTAACGGAGCGGTTATCGGCTATCTGATTCATTTATCAGCACTGCAAGGACAGGATTTGTTCGAACTAATAGTAAAAGGACTGCTGCCACATGGGATTATAGAGATTCCAGCGATCATTATTGCTTGCGCATTTGGACTTCAGTTCGGCGGGAAAGTACTTTCAAGTTTGTTTAGCTCATCGGCTAAAAAAGTGAACAGAGGTGTTGATTGGTCTTCGTTCATGCGTCAAACACTTACGGCATCTATTTGGACAGTAATCCTGTTATTTGTTGCGGCCATCATTGAAAGCACAATAACTTTTTCTCTTTTATCATAAAACCTCCGAGAATGGAGCATAACATTAAAGCTATTCATCCAAGGATTGCCTAAAGGTCAGCAGTATATAATCGCGACGAAACCATAAAGGGAATTTTTATTAATTATGGTTATAAAAAGATTACTCCGGTTAATCTAGTGTAAGAGGATCTTAAGGCAGCTTTCTCCATGAGATGGACTAACTAATTATGTACAAGGGGTTTTTGGTTTTAGTGAATGTGTTACTTGCAACTTCATGAAGGAGGCCAAGCATATGCTGGGAATGTTGTTTAACGAAAAAGAATGTAAGGAACTGGATTATGTTTTGCGGAAAGAACTTGATGAGATGCTGTTAGATTTGAGCGATCAGCGCTTGGACCAAAATATCAGGCATGCCATCGCCAATAGATATAAGACTGTATTTCGTATGTATGCTCGTTTTGCTCCTCAGAAAGAGCTTTCCAAGTATGCGTGGGGCGGACGTTCGTCTCAGTACAAACACTAAGGATAGGCGGTAAATGCAAGAGTCTTATATGAATTTAAGATTTTTTAATAAAATAGCTTGACTAAAAAGGAGTGCTCGTGATAAATTATATCTCGCGCTCCTTTTGCTTTTGTAAAAGGGAAGCGGAAGGCAAGGAAATTTGAAAAAAACATTTTCAAAAAAAAGACTTGCCAAATAACGAAACACTATGATATATTATAAAGGTCGCCGCTGACAAACAACGACGACGAAATGAGAGACATTGATCTTTGAAAACTGAACAACGAGTGAGTGGGAAATCACGAAAGTGAAATCCAAAACTGATGAGTTTCACAGTGTATTTTACGCTTTTGAAATTTCATCGTGAGAATTAATTTTATCGTCAGATGTTTCAAAATGAGCATATCGCTCTTTTCAATACTAATTGGAGAGTTTGATCCTGGCTCAGGACGAACGCTGGCGGCGTGCCTAATACATGCAAGTCGAGCGG